>JANLFZ010000569.1:3513-3738 GCA_024653385.1 Thermoguttaceae bacterium
AAAGCAGGCAACCCATGAGCAGCCGTGACGCCATTCTGAAGCGTATCGCATCGGTCCTCCACGCCGAAAAGCCCTTGTCGCCCCCGCCGGTTCCCGAGGTCTGGCCCCGCGAGAACCCCAGCGCCGACCAGATGGCCCAGCGATTCCAGCAGGAACTCGAGGCGGTCTTCGGCGAGACGGTTCGGGCAGGCAGCATGGCCGAGGCCCGCCTCAAGCTGGCCGAGC
>JANLFZ010000570.1:0-3473 GCA_024653385.1 Thermoguttaceae bacterium
TTGAAAACCTTGAAAGCAAGTTTATCCGCCCTCATCAAAATCCTTCAGGCGAACGCGCTCGATGAGCATCGAGGTGTAGTGGTGGGGCAGCGCGCCGCTGGGGCCGGTGAGCCCCATCGCGGCGACCGCCATTTCGGGAGGCCCGGCCGAGGCGTCGTCCGCTTGGGGCGGGGAAAGCGCGGCGATCGAGCCGGCTGGAAAGCTCATCGAGGGGACCGCGCGAAACCGGACCACCTCCTGCCGCGGCGCGTGGTCCTCTCCGACCGGACGACGCATCCGCTCGGGATTACCGGCGGCGTGTTCGCGGGCCAGCCATTCGAGCACCCGCACCGCCTGGAAGAAATCGAAGCGGGTCGGGTCGTCGGACAACTGGCGGCTTACAGAAGGACGGTTTCGCCTGCCCGGGGTGGCCATTGCCAGGATTCTCCCCCTTTCTTGGTCGTTGCCACGAGTTTGGAAAACGAGTTCACCGATGCGTACAGGCCGAGGAACCGCTCGAGGACCGAGGCGAACAGGTACAGTCCGCTGCCGACGAAGCGGCTCTCGTCGAAGTCGATCGTCACTTCGAGCCCGCGGCACACACCGCCGCGCAGCCCTCCGCCCCGGCCCACGACGCGCCGGGTCCGCACGTTCAACACGCCCTCGATCATGCTTTGGGTCTCGGCCGAGTCGGCGAAATCGTAGAGCCGGAGGATTTCGCGCAGGGCATGGGCCCCGTCCTCCTCGTCGGCCAACGAAAGGTGATTGAGCGCGAGGTGCGAGATCAGCCGCCACAGGGCGCCCCGCCTCGAGGCGGGGCGGAAGGACCGCGTCGGCTCGGTCAGGCACTCGACGCGCGTGACGGGCGCTCCCTTGGTCAGGCGGAGCCCGCTTTCGCCCTCGACCGAGATGACCCGCCTGGGGCGGTCGCCGTCGAGGCACGTGGTTTCGATGTCGAGCGTCCAGCCGGCCGGGGCCGAAGGCGAGAAGCGCGTGTCCACCAGCGACACGTAGGTGTCGAACGCCTCGGATTTCCCGCCGGCCAAGGCGGCCGGGCGCCGCACCGCGTGCCAGAAGGTCCTCTGGCTTTGGCGGTCGGCCGCGTGCTTGAACGAGTAGAACGGCTGGTACTCCACCCGCTCGTTGTCCGGCGAGGTCGCCGTCACGCGGTCGATCGAGAACACCTCGTGGGCGCCCGGGTGGCGGGCATCGGGGACGACGCGGTACTCGGTTTCGGTGTGCGTCAGGGCGATGGGCTCAGCCCGCAGCGGGAACAGGTTCACGATCGGCGTGCAGCCCAGCCGGAACGTATCGGCCGAGAGGTTCTGCTCGACGTCGGCAATCGACCGGTCGAGGTAGATGCGGATTTCGACGGTGCGGCCGGCCTTGGCGAGTGCCCCGCCGCCCAGCCCCTGGAGGTCGAAGAACAAGAACTTCGGGGCAAACGCGAAGTACTCGGTCAGCAGGCGATACCCCAGAAACGACCTTGCCGGGTACGGCAGCGCTCCCTCGTCGCGGCCGAAACCGACCGGCTGGATGGCGTCCGGCGCCAGGGGCACGGGCTCGGGATCGCGGGGCGCCGACGCGACCACGACGCCCACCACGTGCCGGAAGAGCAACTCGTACAGCGGGAACACGTGCTGGCCCTGGCCCTTGAGGAAGAACCGCAGCGAGCGCAAGGCCAACTGACTCAAGGGCAGATCGGGGGCGGCCGACCGCAGTTCGATCCGCAGCAGGGCCTTCGCCTTGGCGGCGTAGCGGGCCGGCGGCGGCGCGAACGGCGGCCCGGCCAGACCGGCCGAGGCGACCTCGATCGGCCACAAGGTGACCGGGTAGACGGTGCGGAAGCGGCACGGCTGGCCGTCGGGCGACTCGGCCTCCAACGGCGTCCCGCGCGGCAGCACGTAGCCCGTGGTCAACTCGCCCTGCCCCCGGTCCAGGTGCAACGCCACGACCGACATCGAGGGCACCGGGGCGAGATAGTGCGGATAGAGCACGCCCAGCATCCCCTCGGCGATCTCGGGGAAGTCGTCGTCGAGCTTGTGGCGGATGCGGGCGTTGAGGTAGGCGAACCCCTCCAAGAGCCGCTCGACGTGCGGGTCTTCCGTTTCGCCGGAGCGCGGGTCGAGCCTCAGCCGCGCGGCGATTTTCGGGTACGCCGCCGCGAAGTCCGCGCCCAGACGGCGGATGAACGACAGCTCGCGGTGGTAGTACGGCAACAACTCTTCGTGCATCAGGCCGATCTCTCGATCTTGAAGTCGCCCGTGGTCGGCTCGACCGCCGAGTCGAACACGACCGGCTCGGGCACGGGCTCGACGCGCAGCAGGGCATCGATGCGAAACCGCAGCGTGCGGTCGGTCCAATCGCCCGGCTCGAGCAGACTGATCGAAACCGTCTTGAACCGCGGCTCGAAGCGCCGCACCACGTCCTCGAGTTTCCGGCGGAACAGCTCGCGGTTTCGGGCATTCCCCAGGTCGGCCGCCGTCACGTCGGGAATTCCATAGGAGACGAGCGACTTCTCCAACTCGGTCAAGTGCGCGGGCCAGGTGGTGAAGCGGACCCGGGTGTTGAGCAGGTTCTCCAGGTCGCGGCGCACGGCGGCCTTCAACTCGCGGAGCACCTGGTGGCGCGATCGAGGCGTTTCGCGGCTGGCGCCCGGCTCGTTGTCCAGCAGGCGGTCGAGGACCGACGGGACCAGCGGTTGATCGGGAGCAATGCGCGACATGCCGGGCGCTCCTAGGCGGCGGGCTCGGGCGAATGGATCGACAGATCGCGGAACTCGAAGATCGTCATGTCGGCGTCGCCGACGAGGAACATCCGCTGCCCCACCCCGCGCACGGGCGAGCCTTCTCCGCCGCGCCAATCGGTCAACCGCCCCAGACGAATCCGTTCGTCGGGATCGGCATGCGACCCGGCGTAGAGGGCGGGCAAATACACCTCGCCGTCCGGCCCCCCACGCACCACCAGATGGCACGAGCGCCAGATCAGGTCGTGAAGGTACTTGGGCGGGTGGAACTCGACCGTATCGACCGCCTCGAACGGCACCCAGTAGTACTTCCCGTTGCCCGTGAGCACCTCGAAGAACGATCCCGTCAGATCGTCCAAGTCGCGGATCTCGGTGAACGGCGTTCCGTTGCACGTGCCCGAAAGCTGGGGGCGCATCGCTTCGGCCTCGGCCAGCAGGCGCGAGGCTTCCGGGCCGTTTCCCTCGCGCATGGCGATCGAGGCCTCGAGATGGAGCCGGAGTCGCGGGGAAGGGGGTTCGAGGAACTCGGGCACGCGGCCTTGGAGGTAGAAATCCTGACGGGCGGTTTCGGCGCGGATCAGGTGCCGCATCAGGCTCACCATCACGGCCGCCCGGGGATCGTCCATCGCGATCGCATCGGCCTGCTTGTCGGCGCGCTCCCACTCGCCGGCGAAGCACAAAAGTTCGCAGAGCAGGTTTCTGGCCGCCGAGTTCGTCGGCGCCCGCTTGACCTCCGCGGTCGCGGCGG
>JANLFZ010000570.1:3483-3720 GCA_024653385.1 Thermoguttaceae bacterium
GCCTCGCCGAGCCGCCCCGCCTCGTACAGTTCTTTCGCGTTCATGCTTGGGGGTCCGTGAGGAAGGTGTTCCTCTCGCCGGGCGAGAGGGTGGTTCGAATCGTGGACGCATCTCACGCCGGGCGTGAGGAGGGCATCTCGCCGGCGCTCCTCAACGCTTCACGTCCGTGGTCACGCGGAGGGTCGTCGTCAACTCGTCGAGTTCGTAATGCGGCCAGAGATGGGCGATGCATTGATA
>JANLFZ010000571.1 GCA_024653385.1 Thermoguttaceae bacterium
CCGGCGATGACGGCCAGAAACAGCCACATCATCTCGCGCTCCGATAGGGGCGTTCGGTTGGGCATCGTGCCAGGAGTCTCGTACTTCCGTGCGGAGGAGATAAGGTGCAAACATCGTGCCGATGGCGGCTGGTAACCGTTCGCAGGCCGGGGACTGGCACGTTTTTCGGCCGCTTGTGGGCCGAAAAACGTGCCTATCCCCTTGACGCCTGCAAGCGAAGAAAACCGCGGCGGCACAAGACGGCCGTTATTTCGGTGCGAGGCGGCAGCCCGCGTGATGCGCGGCTATCGACGTTGGATGGAGGCTAAAGTACACTCGTGGCAGGTCGGAGGGCACGCCATGGCTCTGATGAATCGACAGGAACGTCGCCTGGCGTTGATCGTGTCGCGCCTGGTGCAGGCCAATCCTTTTGGTCAGGAATGGCTGGATCTCGAACGCGAGGCCCTGGGGCAGGCCTTTCAGTCGGTGGGGCGGTGCCACGTCTGGGATCCGGCACAGCCCGAGCACCCGAATCTGACCGCGATATCCCATCGCGCCGAGGAACTCGTCGAACGACTGCGCCGGAGACTCCAGCGCGGCCCGGTCCCTTCGCCGCAGGATCAGCTACTCTACCAGGATGTGGCGTTCTACGTCCTGTACCGGCAATACCGCTTCGACTTCGACGGCATGATCGCCGCGGCGATGGCGGACCGCGCGGTCGATCGGGTGGAGTTCTGGCCGGCGTTCCGGCGACGGTTCGAGGAGTTGCTGCCCGAGATCCTCGTGCCTTGCCGGCCGGCCCCCGAACACATTTTCGCCAGCTTCTTTCAAATCCGTCGGGCGTTCGCGTTCATCTTCCGTTTCATCATGGGGACCTCCCGCGCGGCAATGCGCCTGCGGGCCGACGTCTGGAACTCGATCTTCACCTGCAACTTGCGCCGCTATCTCCGGTCGCTGTACCACCGGATGCGCCGGCTCAATACGCTCATTGTCGGTCCCTCGGGGACGGGCAAGGAGCTTGTCGCCCGCGCGATCGGGCTGTCCCAGTACGTGCCCTTCGACGCCCCGTCAGGCCGCTTCGCCGTCAACTTCGCCGACAGTTTCCATGCGATCAACCTTTCGGCCCTGTCGCCGACGCTGATCGAGTCCGAGCTGTTCGGGCACAAGAAAGGGGCATTCACCGGCGCTGCGCGGGACTACCAGGGGTGGCTCGGCGCGTGCGGCAGCCACGGCAGCGTCTTCCTCGACGAAATCGGCGAACTGGAGATTCCTCTTCAGGTCAAGCTGCTGCGCCTGCTCGAGACGCGGACGTTCCATCGCGTGGGCGACACGCAGACCGTGCCGTTTCTCGGCAAGTTCATCGCGGCCACGCACCGTGACTTGCCGCTGGAGATCGCCCGCGGCCGTTTTCGCCAGGATCTGTACTACCGCCTCTGCGGCGACATGATCGTCACCCCTTCGCTTTACGAGCAGTTGGCCGAGTGCCCCGAAGACCTGCATGAGCTGGTCCTCTTTATCGCTCGGCAGGTGGTGGGCGAAGAAGCCGATGTGCTTGCCGAGGAGGTCGAACAATGGACCGCGACGAACCTCGGTCGCGATTACCCATGGCCGGGCAACATCCGCGAGTTGGAGCAATGCGTTCGGAACATCCTGGTCCGACGCGACTACCGTCCGCTCCGACTGCCCGCCACCGCTTCCGGTGCAACGCTTCCGGAACGACTCGCAGCCGTGTTCCAACAGGGCTGGCCGACGATCGGCGAACTGGTCGACGAGTACATTCGGGTGGTCTATCAGCGGACCGGGAGCTATGAGGAGGCGGCCAAGATGCTCGGCTGCAACTGGCGGACCGTGAAATCGCGAATCGACCGGGCCCACGTCCGTGACGACAGCCTTGGCGGGGCCGCCTTCCAACCACACCGGGCGGCCGCCAGTCGCCCAGCCCGGTGCGCGGACCGCAGCAAGCGGGGGCCAGTGCCTTGAGTTCCAGAGAACCAAGCGGACCGCGTCGGTACTTGGAGTCCATGGGAAGTTCCGGATCCCAATCGCTTCTGAGAAAGGCTCCCGTGCCCTCCCCTCTCCCCCAAGGGTTGCGAATGGTGTACCATCAGGGCGACCCAACCGGTAACCGTTCACGGGGACCGTCCCAGTTTTCGCGGCGAAGGGGCGCGAAAATGGGCCCGTCCCCGCCCTGCGAACGGTTACCCCGACTGGGGCTTGCCCCTCGTCGGCAGTAGAATGCCGTGCTCGGCGAACCTGACTCGATCCCACCAAGGAGCACCCCCATGAACCTCTCGCAACCCTCGCGATCGTCCTCGCGGCGCGACTTCCTCAAGCGTTCGGCCGGGGCGGCAGCCGCCTCGGTCCTGGCGGGCGTGGTTATTCCCCATGTCCACGCCGCGGAGAACAACACCATCAAGTTGGCCCTGATCGGCTGCGGCGGGCGCGGCACCGGCGCCGTGGCCGACGCGTTTTCGACCACGGGCGGGCCGGTCAAGCTCTATGCGATGGCCGACCTGTTTGAAGACCGTCTCAACGCGAGCCTCAAGAATCTCTCGGGCCCGTTCGCCGACAAGCTCGACGTGCCCCCGGAGCGGCGGTTCGTGGGCTTCGACGCCTTCAAGAAGGCGATCGACTGCTTGGGGCCGGGCGACGTGGCGATGCTCACCACGCACGCCGTCTTCCGCCCCATGCACTTCGAGTACGCGGTGCAGAAGGGCGTCAACGTGTTCATGGAGAAGTCGTTCGCCGTCGATTCGCCGGCGACACGGCGCCTGCTCAAGGCGGCCGAGGAGTCGGAGCGGAAGAACCTCAAGGTCGGCTGCGGCTTCATGTGGCGGCACTCGAAGGCGCGGCAAGAGGTGATCCGGCGGATCCACGACGGGGCGATCGGCGACGTCCTGTCGCTGCGGATCTACCGCGTCCACGGCCCGGTCTACACGCCCAAGCTTCCGCCGAACACCAACGAAATCGTGTTCCAGCTCCGCAACGCCCCGTGCTTCAACTGGACCAGTTCGGGGTTCTTCATCGACTGGCACTGCCACAACATCGACGTGGCGTGCTGGGCCAAGGGGGCCTGGCCGGTCACGGCCCAAGGCATGGGCGGGCGATGCTACCCCGAGTGCGGCAACCTCTTCGACCACTACACGGTCGAGTACACCTTCGCCGACGGAGCCAAGCTCTACGCCTTCTCGCGGCACATGCAGGGCTGCTGGGAGACCTACTCGGACTACGCCCACGGGTCGAAGGGCTCGGCCGTGATCATGACGAACCTCTCGCAGCCGCTGCCGAAGATCTACAAGAGCCAGCGCATGGTCGACGAAGACCTCGTCTGGAAGTACGCCGAGCCCGACAACAACCCGTACCACCAGGAATGGCAGGTGCTCCTGGACGCGATCCGGCAGAACAAGCCGCATAACGAGGCGCGCCGGGCGGCCGAGGCGAACTTCGCGGCGCTGATGGGCCGGACGGCGGTCCACACGGGCAAGATGGTCACGTGGGACGAGCAGATCAAGTCGGACTTCCAGTTCGTGGCCGACATCGACCACCTGACGTTCGAGAGCCCGGCCCCGATCAAGGCCGGCCCCGACGGCATCTACCCCTGCCCGCAACCCGGCCGCAGCGGCGAGTGCTGAATCGGGCAATGCCCGCGGCCGGCGACACAATGGGCTTGGCTGGGGAGAAGGCCCTCGCCGGCCGCGGGCAAAACATGTTGCCGCTG
>JANLFZ010000572.1 GCA_024653385.1 Thermoguttaceae bacterium
TCGCCGCCGAGCCGGGCACCACGCTGTTCGCCGTCGGCATGGGGCCGAACCAGTTCTTCAACAACGACAACAAGGACCGCGACATCTTTCTTCTGGCGGCGTTGACGGGCAACGTAGGCAAGATCGGCGGCAACGTCGGCTCGTACGCCGGCAACTACCGTGTGGCCCTGCTCAACGGCGCGCCGCAGTACATCAACGAGAACCCCTTCGATATCGAACTCGATCCGGCCAGACCCGCGCGGCCCAAACAGTACTGGAAACCCGAGTCGGCCCATTACTACAACCACGAGGACCATCCGCTGCGCGTGGGCCATCGGTTGTTGACCGGCGCCACGCACATCCCGGCGCCCACCAAGTCGCTTTGGTTCGCCAACGCGAACTCGATTCTCGGGAACGTCAAGTGGCACTACAACACCGTGGTCAACGTGTTGCCGAAGATCGAGATGGTGTGCGTGAACGAGTGGTGGTGGTCGACGTCGTGCGAATGGGCCGACGTGGTGTTCGGCGTCGATTCGTGGGCCGAGTTGAAGCATCCCGACATGACCGCCTCGGTCACGAACCCCTTCCTCTCCGTCTTCCCGAGGACCCCGCTGAAGCGGATCTTCCACACTCTCGGCGACATCGAAGTGCTGGCGCTGGTGGCCTCGAAGCTGGCCGATCTGACGGGCGATCGGCGTTTCGTCGACTATTGGAAGTTCGTTCACGAGGGACGCACCGAGGTCTATCTTCAACGGATCCTCGACTTCTCGAGCAACGCCAAGGGGTATTCGTTCCAGGAGTTGGAGGCGAAGGCGAAAGAGGGCATTCCGGCCGTGTTGCAGAGCCGCACGAGCCCCAAGGCCGTGGGCTACGAGCAGGTGGCCGACTCGCGCCCGTGGTACACCAAGAGCGGACGCCTCGAGTTCTACCGCGAGGAAGACGAGTTCATCGAAGCCGGCGAGAACCTGCCCGTCCACCGCGAGCCGGTCGACTCGACGTTCTACGAGCCGAACGTGATCATCGCCCCGCGCCACGAGGCGATCCGGCCGGCCGGTCCGGAGCAGTACGGCGTGGCGCGCGACGACCTCTCGTGCGAGACGCGGTGCGGGCGGAACGTGGTCCTGACGTGGGCGGAAGCCGGCCGAACGACCCACCCCCTGGCCAAGGATGGGTACCGGTTCGTGTTCCACACGCCCAAGTACCGCCACGGCGCCCACACGATGCCCATCGATACCGACCTGGTGGCAATGCTCTTCGGGCCGTTCGGCGACGTGTACCGGCACGACCGGCGCGCGCCCTTTGTGGCCGAAGGCTACGTGGACCTCCATCCGCTGGACGCGAAGGAACTGGGCGTCGAGGACGGCGACTACGTGTGGATCGACTCCGACCCCGAGGACCGGCCTTTTCGCGGCTGGCAGAATAGTGCCAAGGATTACCGTGTGGCCAGACTCTTATGCCGGGCCCGCTACTATCCCGGCACCCCGCGCGGCGTGGCGCGCATGTGGTTCAACATGTACGGCGCCACGCCCGGCTCCCAGGAGGGGCAAACCTCCCGCCCCGACGGGCTGGCCAAGAACCCGCGCACCGGGTACCAGGCGATGTTTCGCTCGGGGTCGCATCAGTCGGCCACGCGCGGATGGCTGAAGCCCACGCTGATGACCGACTCGCTCGTGGGCTTCAGCCATCCGCGCGTGGCCGACTCGCTCGTGCGGAAGACGATGTTCGGCCAGGGCATCGGCGCGGGCTTCATGCCCGACATCCACTGCCCGACCGGCGCGCCGCGCGAGGCCATCGTGAAGATCACCCGCGCGGAACCCGGGGGTCTGGAGGGTCAAGGGCTGTGGCGCCCGGCCGCGCTAGGGATCCGGCCCACGTACGAATCGGAAGCCATGCGGCGCTACCTTGCCGGCGAGTTCCTGGGCACCGGCGGCCCGGGTTTCCCCCAAACGAAGAAAGGCTAGCCATGGCGCTTGTGTACAACTGGCAAATCGGCCGGTCCATGTCGTACTGGTATCCCGAGAACCGGCCCAAGCGGCAGTTCGCGGCGGTCTTCGACATCAACAAGTGCATTGCGTGCCAGACCTGCACGCTGGCCTGCAAGACGACGTGGACGTCGGGCAAGGGCCAGGAATACATGCTCTGGAACAACGTCGAGTCGAAACCGTTCGGCTGCTACCCCCTGGCATGGGACCTGAGTCTGCTGGAGAGACTCGATCTCCAATCGTGGCAGCAGGCCGCCTACACCGGCCGCACGGTATTCGAGGCGGCGGAGGCAGGCGAGCGCGTGCTGGGCTGGCGTCCGAACGATCTCGACTACGCCTACCCCAACGTGGGCGAAGACGACTGCACGGGCCGGGTCGACCGCGGGGCCGCCCTGCACCTGCCCCACCTCCACTGGTTCTTCTATCTGGCGCGAATCTGCAATCACTGCACCTATCCGGCTTGCCTGGTCTCCTGCCCGCGCGGCTCGATCTACAAGCGGCCGGAGGACGGCATCGTGCTGGTCGATCAGCGCCGTTGCCGAGGCTACCGCGAATGCGTCAAGGCCTGCCCGTACAAGAAAGTCTTCTACAATCCTCTGACCGGCACCTCGGAAAAGTGCATCGCCTGTTTCCCGAAGATCGAGGCGAAACAGCAGCCGCAATGCTTCGTCAACTGCATCGGCAAGATTCGGCTGGCCGGCTGGCTCTCGACGCCCGAGCGGGCGCGGGCCGACAATCCGCTGGACTATCTGGTCCACGTGCGCAAAATCGCCTTGCCGCTGTTTCCGCAGTTCGGACTCGAGCCGAATGTCTATTACATTCCGCCCATCCACGTGCCCGGCGCGTTCCTGACGCAGTTGTTTGGCCCCGGCGTACCCGCGGCGATCGACGCCTATCGCAAGGCGCCCGACGATCCCGATCTGGCCGGCCTGCTCGAACTGTTCGGCTGCACCGAACGGGTCGTGCCGCGCTGGGAACGCTCGGGCGATTGGGTTGCCGCGCTGGACGACCAGGGGAAGGAAATCGTTCGTGTCCCGCTGAGAGAGCCGGTCTATGTGCGGCAAGCCTTCGACGCCCGACACCAGGTCACGCGAACCAATTGTCCCTGAAGGCCCGCAAGACCCCTGGGGGCCGCGAGGAGTTCCTGCCATGCAACGCCCGCTGAAATGGAGCGCGATGTCGGTAGTGCTCGCGCTGGTGTTCGCGCCCGGGTGCCGGAAGGCGGCCGCGCCCCCTCCGCTTCCCCACGTCGTGGTCGCCCCGTGCGAGGTGGTCCCCGAATCGCCCCAGGACCCGGCCTGGGAAGCCGTGCCCGAATACGTGGCCAGGCTCATTCCCCAGGATCTTGTCGAACCGCGATTGCTCCGGCCCACGACGCCGGAAGTTCGCGTGCGCGCGGTTTCGGACGGGCGACGCCTGGCGTTCCGGCTGACCTGGGACGATGCCACCCACGACGATCTTGCCGGCACCGCCCAGTTCGTCGATGCCTGCGCCGTGCAAATGCCTCGGGTGATCGAGCCGACCGTGCCGGCGCCGCAGATGGGCGAACCGGGACGGCCCGTCGAGATCGTCCTATGGAACGCGACGTGGCAAGCGGTGGTGGACGGCCGCGGCGATACGATTCGCGACATTCATCCCCATGCCGCGGTGGACCACTACCCGTTCGAAGCGGCCTCGCTCGAGCCGGGTTCCGCGCCTCAGCGCTCGATGGCGGCGCGCTAC
>JANLFZ010000573.1 GCA_024653385.1 Thermoguttaceae bacterium
TGGACGACCTGTTCGCCGCCCTCTTGGCGGGCCAACCCTACAACGAGGCCGACTGGGGGGCCGAGGCCTCGATGACCGCCATTCTCGGCCGAATGGCGACCTACTCGGGTCAGACCGTGCGCTGGGACGATGCCATCCGATCGCAGCTCGACCTGGCGCCCGAGACCCTCGCCTGGGACGCAAAGCCCAAGCCCGCACCGGGGCCCGACGGGCTGTACCCCTGCGCGATCCCCGGGGTGACCAAGGCCTGGTGAATCGGCCTCTTGCAGGGCTGGGGATCGCACTGGCTGGTTGACGGCGCCGGCAGATGGCCCGCTACTGGTAATCGAGCTGGGCCGTGACGGCGGCATCGCGGTCGGCGACCACACGGACCCAGTAGGCCTGGAACGCGCCGGGAAACTCGTGCTCAACCCGATGCCCCGGGGGAACCTCGAACGTGCGGTAGTGGGCCCAGTCGCCGTCGCCGGTAAGATCCGCCTCGACGCGCACGTTCAGCGCCTTGGGGCTTGCGTGCGCGAGCGTGAGGCGCTTGCGGTCGTAGCCGGTCATCAGGTAGGGGTCGGAGGGTTGGCCCGCCTTGACCGGCGTGCCGTTCCACGGACCGCCGCGCCCGACGGGCTTGCCGAGCTTCCAGAGGTCGTCGATTGCGCCGGCCCAGATTGCCGCCTTGCCGTCGTCGGAACGCACGATGTGCCGATTGCCGGAAGCGACTTTGGCGAGCCGTCCCACGCCGGTCAGCACCAACAGGCCGCGGTACGAGCAGTAGTCGGTAATGCGGAAGCGATGGGTGGCGATCGGCCGGATCTTGGCGAACCCGCCGGCGTTCTCGGCCGGCAACTCGTAGAACGTGCCGTGGCAGTGGAACAGGTCGCGTTCGGTGACGACCTCGCGGTCGATCCGCGACAACCCGGCCCCGGTAAGCGGGTCGAACGCCGCGTCGCCCTTGGGCAGGCGCCACCGGCGGCCGGCGTCGTCGACGAAGAGCACGGAAGCGCCATCGACCGTCACGAACCCCTGCGGGATGGCCACGTTCTTCTTCATCCAGGCGTGGGCCGCGGGATCGTCCACGCGGCGAAGTCGCATGGACGTGTCCCATTCGTAGTATCCCACGTCGGTCACGTCGCGGCCGCGAACCGTCGTGGCGGCCAGCGCCAGGGTGCGCCGGTTCTCGCCCCGGGCGTGGACCAGTCCGGCCGAGAACTCCGCCTCGTCGATCGTGGCCAGGCCGTCGAAGATCGGGTCCGCCTGCGCGCTACGGCGATCGACGTTCGATCCGCAAAAGGCCACGGTCGCCCGGCGGCAGTCGCGGTCGGCGCGCACGCGGATCCACTCGCCGGGGTCGCTCGCGGAAAACTCGACCCAGGCGTAGCCCTCGGCACCGACCTTCACCCGGCGGAGTTCGTTCCACTGGCCTCGGCCCTCGCGATCGACTTCGAACACGAACGTCACCGCGTTGGGCTCGTTGTGGGCCACGTGGGCTCCGCGGCGGTCGTAGCCCGCGAATAGGTAGGGATCCGACGGTTGGTCCGCCTTGACCGCCTCGCGGACCCAAACGGCGCCGCGGCCCAGGGCAGGCCCCAGCCGGTCGGGCAGGCCGAGGTCGGCAAACCACAGGTTCGACTGCGACTGCCCGGGCGCGGCCAGGTTGCCCTTGGCCTTGCGCCGGTTGATGAATTCCGACTTGGCCGTGTCATCGCAGCCGAAGACCAGGCGATCGCCCCAGCGGGCGAAATCGCCAATCACCTTCAGATACGTCGAGCGCGGCCGGATGCCGGCCGTGTTGGCCGCGGAGAAGGTCCGCGGGAAGCGCCAGAACGTGCCGTGCATGGTCATCAAGAGGTCGGGCTCGCCCACCTCGCGTATGCGCGGCCACTCGGTGTTCCATCCGTGAGCCCCGTCGTACGTGTGCGCGGCCTTGGGCAGGCGGAAGGGGTACCACCGGCCGCCGTCGCGAAGCATCAGGATCAGCGAGCGGTGGTCCCAGCCGATGCTCCAGAGGGGATCGGTCTCGGGACGATCGTTGCCCGAGATGCCGCCGGGACCGGTCACCTCGGTGAATTGGTTGCGGCGCACGACGAGCCAGTTCGTGCCGTCCCACTCGGCAAGACATCCGGAGGGGATGTCGGGCCGGCGCCGTGCCTCGGCCGAGGCCTCGCCGTTGTTCGCGTAGACCACCCGGCCCTGGCCCGTGTACGCTCCCTTGCCGTGATAGCCGGGAAGCAGCGGTCCGGCAATGCCCCCCGGGCCGCGGTTGGCGTCGGGATACAGTTCCCGGACGGCCAGCGTTTTCACGTCGACCTCGTAGAAGCCTTCCTCCATCGTGGCGAAATAGACCTTGTGCGCCGGGTCGACCAGATGGCGCATGGTCGCGGTGAGCCGGCCCGGCATGACCTTGGGAGAAATCACCCGGACGTGCCGCCGGCGGTCGATGGCATAGGGGCCGATAAACAACTGGCCCGACTCGCGGTGGATCATGCGGTTGGCGTGGGTGCCGCCGACGCTCTCGGGTCGGATGGTGGCGGTGAGCGTCTGGTCGATCTCGTAGAGCTTGTCGGACGAGCCAAAGGGAAAGTGCGGCCCGTAGGTGACCACCCAAAGCCGATCCGCCCAAGGCACCACGGCCCCGGTGCCGCATTCGCCCTCGTTGTTGAACATGGCCAGATGGGGGTAGATGCCCGAGAACTCGGGCTTGGTTTCGGCTGCGCGCGGCGCCGAACCACCAAGTGCGACGATGCACGCGACGAGAAGAAGCGGGCGCAACGGCATGGGAAGTAGGCTCCTTGCGAACAGCCCCGAGCGGGCGCCAGGATACCAACGTGGCCGGCTTGCCGCAACGCACGCGAACCCGTGCTGTCCGGCCAAGGGCGGCTCGAGCAGGCCGTGGAGGGTACGCGATTCCTGCGGCCGTCTGGCAAAGAAGGCCCGTCGGCCTTATGCTTGAGGTGCCGTAAGCCGGCGAGCACGGGGCAGCGCGAGTGTTCGGGATTCGATCATCAACCAGCCGAGAGGATGACCATGACCAGTCGCACGGTGTTGACGAGTGTGCTATGGGCGTTGGTGGGTTTGTGGGCGGGCATGGCTGCCGCAGCCGAGCCGCCGGGCAAGCCGATCAAGGTGGGCATCATCGGGCTGGACGCCCACGCCCTGCCGTGGACCAAGATCCTCGCCGATCCGAACGCCAAGGGCGAGCGGGCCGCGATGAAGGTCGTGGCCGCGTACTCAGGCGGCAGCCCCGACATCCCGCAGAGCATGGACCTGTTGCGCCAGAGCGTCGAGCCGATCCGCACAATGGGCGTTCCGATCGTCGATTCGATCGAGGAACTCTTGCCCAAGGTCGATGCGGTGATGATTCTCAGTATCGACGGGCGCGCGCACCTGGCGCAGGCCCGGCCCGTGCTGGCCGCGCGAAAGCCGGTGTTCATCGACAAGCCGGTGGCCGCGTCGCTGGCCGAGGCGATCGAGATCTACCAACTGGCCGAGATACACCAGACGCCCTGCTTTTCAAGCTCCGCGCTGCGTTTTGCGCCGGGCACGCAGGCGGTTGGCAAGGATTCCAAGCTGGGCGCGATCCTCGGCTGCGACGCGTACAGCCCCTGCCCGATCGAGCCGCACCACCCCGACTTCTTCTGGTACGGTATCCACGGGGTCGAGACGCTGTTTACCGTGATGGGCCCGGGGTGC
>JANLFZ010000574.1 GCA_024653385.1 Thermoguttaceae bacterium
GCCCGTCGGGCCAAGCCACGGCCATCGCTTCGCGCTGGCCGTGCCACCCGACCCGGTAATCAGTGATGTCCCCTTTCTCCCCCAAGAGAAGCACGAGAGCACCGCAAACGGTGATCGGCGCTTTGCACATGCGGAAGGCCCGTCGTATGGGGCACCCGAGGCGTCACATCGCATTCAGTTCTGCGATCGGGTGCCTAGTCTCGGTTTCGGTTTTGGCCAGTTTCTCATGTCCTCGAAGTCCGGGGTCGCAAGAAGGCGAGTAAGCTGCGACAGGTTCTCCATCGCCTGCCCTTTCCTCGCTCGTTCATGGGCAATTCGCAATCGCTCCAGCGCCAGGGTCTTACCATCGACTTGATATAGGATGAACGCGAAGATGCGCAGTCTCTGCTCCGTGAGCGGGTGCTCGGACCGTTGCAGGTACTCGATGATTCGCGCGGCCGCGGGGTTGCCAATCATAGCCAGCGCGTTTGCCGCAGGATATCGCGCCAAAGGGATGTCTTCAGAAATGCACATGTGCGGCGCGAACTCAAGGTGCTTGAGGAGCACCTGGATAGCCGATACGGCGCGATGCTCGCCAAGCAGCGCGATGGCATCATGCCTTGTGTCATCGTCGGTTGCGTCGGAATCTACGACGAGGAGCAGGCAGCTTACGGCCTCCTCTCGTTGACGTGCCATTCGCATCAGACTCTTAGCCCTTGTCTCGCGGTCGCTCGATGTCAATTCCCCTAATAGCTTCGGGAACTCGGCATGCGCGGCCCAGGGGCTCACGAGCGCCAGGGGGATGAGGAAGGCGATAAAGCCTCCCCAAAACCCCTTGATCGGGGCGTGTGCGGGAGCAGGGTTTCGCTTCATGGTATCTCTATCCAGCCCAATCCAATCTCGTTCTCCGGGACTTCATTGTAGTCTCCGTGGGGGCGTATCCAGACGCCATCAGAGACTATCAGATACTGGCGATCATGCCACGGCCACTTGGGGGACGCGCGGCTACCGGACCACCCGTTGCCGGTTGGCGTAAAGCCGATTCCGACTCGCACGAACTCCTCGAAATTGCCGCGGAACTCGGAAAGCACGTTGCTTGGGAACTCGGGACTCGTCGTGGGTTCGCCAGGGGCGTCCAAGGAGAAGATGCGATCATTCGCGTTCAGAGGGTGGCTTTCGTCTGCGGCACTTACGTCGTCGTTCGCCTCCTCGGGCAGGAGAGGCCAAGCCACACGTCGCTGGCTCGTGACCTCTCCATTTACGTCCGTCACTTGCTCCCATGTGTTCTTCCGACGTGTGATGTCGAACTGCACATCGGCTTCGTTGTGGATGCCATCGGGGTATGCCTGGAACGCGAAAATGATGACGTTGCGGAGCCCGGTCGCGGGATCGGCGGGGCGCAGCCCAGTGCCCCCATGCTGTTGGAGAAGATTCCGGGGCGGGGTGGGCATGTCTTGCCACGGTGAGTCTGGCGGCTCCATGATCTCACTATAGCTCCTGATCGAATCCTCCTCTTGCGCGAGTTCCGCCCAAACCGCAGTCGCCAGGACCGTATCCGTCTTGTCGCGGTACTGCAGCGTGAGTCTGATGTCGCGCACGGCTTCGCTGGTAGCCGTCGCCTCAGCGTAGATTTCGAGGTAATCGTCTTGTCCGAACTGCGCGGAGCTGAATCTAGCAACGCCGTCTTGGCCGATCTGTGTGCCCGGCGTCTTGCCGCGATCCCTCCAGAGAGACAATGCGTAGGACGGAAATGTTAGAGTCACTTCCCCCTCAAATCCGGCGTACGGTCTCCAGACACGGAGGGTCAGCACGTCCTGTTCACCCGGCACACCATCCTCATCCAAGACGTCTATAACCTCATCGAAGTCTGTGTCGTTGGAGTTGCCCACAACGAATGCCCCGCGAGTGTCCTCCTGCTGTACACTGAGGAACTGTCCGAGGGCGAACTCGTCCGCGATTTCGAGATCGACCTTGAAAGTGATGATCTTCACTGAGGCCGGAACCGGGCTGTCCGCGAGCCCGTCGTTCGCGACGTACTGGAAACTGTCCTCGCCGGTGAAGCCCGGATCGGGGACGTACTTGAAGTCCCCCCCGGCGTTGAAGTATTCCAGCGTGCCATGCATCGGGTCGGAAACCCGAATCGCCGTCAGCGGGTGCTCGCCGTCGGGATCGTGGTCGTTTGCAAGCACTCCGGTCGGGTGGCACGCCCTGAACGCCAGTGAAGGGCGTGGCCCGTCGGGCCACACCACGGCCATCGCTTTGCTCTGGCCGTGCCACCCGACCCGACCCGCGTAAGGCGAAGGCGAAGCCAGTGCCTTCATCGTGGGCTGGCATCAGCTTGGGCCTTGGGGTCAATCTCCAGCCGATAACCACCGTCGGTAGTGGGCACCCAAACGTATTCATTCCGTCGCACGAGTTGCGCGACCATGAACCTGCGCAGCGATCGGTTCTCCGACCCGCCTTCCTTCCAGCGCCCGCGGAGTTCGGGGGCTACATCCAACGGCACACCCGTCATCCGACCGACCAAGACGAAGGCCTCTTCAAGAGGCATATTGCCATCGCCGAACGCGCAGGCGACTCGCTGATCCAAGCGACGGTCGTCCGGGAAAAGCACCTCCGGGTACCGACGGACGTTGGTGAGGATTTCCTCCGCGTCCTCGGCCGCGGGAGTCTCGGGGTATCGGCGCAGTATCTCCCGCAATGCCCAGGCCATGGTGGCGGGCTGCGAGCGCACGCGGTGACATTCGGCCAGGAGAAACAGCGCGTCTTCGGCAAGCGAGAACTTCGGATACTGCCGGGCGACTGCCTCAAAACACCCGATCGCCTTGAGGTGTTGTCTGCCGTAGTAGTACGCCTGCCCGAGGGCGAACCGCGCATATGGGGTATACGTGGTCTCGGGAAACCCTGCCATAAACGCCTCGAACTCTTCGGCCACTCTCGCCTCCTGGCGTTTATCCATAAACAAATGATATCCAAGATAGGGCAGCAACTTTCGCTCGGAAAGCCAGCGGAATGCCGCAGCATCCATCCCGGCGGGAGCCTTTTGCACGATCTTGACGCCGTTGGAAGCGAGGGCTTCGTGCGACGCCCCCGGACCACGGAACGTAACCCTCAACTCCAGTTCCCCTGCAGCGAGGAACTCGTCCATCTTGCTGTCGCCCCACACGAGGAACTGCTTGGCCTGCCACACGCCGCCAGCAGGGATCCGTCGCGCTTGAGCGCCCGTCTTACCGGCCCAAGGCATGCCGTAAGGCCGAAGTAGACGCAGGCTCTTCGCTTCGCGGGTGAGTTCTACCGCGAGATAGACGTCTCCCGCTTGCCAGCACGTCCCGCCCCGGCGGAACCACCCCCAGGAGCCATGGGCCTGCGCCGGCAGGGCATTTCGATTCGCCAGTCGAGCATAGACGCCGAGGGGCTGCCCCGCCACGTACGTCCCTTGGTCCAAGCGAGCTGTCAATTCGAGCCTCGCGAACGGCAACACCTCTGCACGATCGGGTCCCCCATCCGCTGCGGCGACTACCATGCCCCAGCCGCCAACTGCGAGGCACGGCGTTGCCACCACCACAATACTCGCGAGAAACTTGTTCATGGCCGTCAAGTATTCGCTTCCCGGGCTTATAGGCCCGGACTGGTTTCCCGGTCGGGTGGCACGCCCTGAACGCCAGTGAAGGGCGTGGCCCGTCGGGCCAAGC
>JANLFZ010000575.1 GCA_024653385.1 Thermoguttaceae bacterium
TGTTCGAGTGGACCGAGAGCCAGCGCGACGACGGGCATACGCGGTTCGTCCTACTCCGCGGGGGATGCCGCCACAAGGCCGCCGGCTCGATCTGGTACTTCCCAGGCGGTCCCCAGCCGGTCGAGAGCCACGCGAAGTTCATCCTCATGGACAGCGGTCTGGACCGTTCGGCCACGATCGGCTTCCGCTGCGTCTGGCCGGAGGGGCGATGAGCGGGCTGTGCGTCGAACGACTCGCGTCGGCCGACGAGATCCGCGGCGTCGCCCCCGCGTGGGACGCGCTTTGGCAGCAAAGCAACGTGACCCTGCCGACCGCTCGCGCGGAACTCGTCGCGCAATGGATCGAGCATTTCGCGCCCCATGCGAAAGTCCGGGCGATCGTCGTGCGCGACGGCGGCAAACTGGTCGCCGCGATTCCTTTGGTTGGGCGGCGGCTCCGGGGGATTCTCCCGGTGGGCGATCTCGCCTCGAACTACTGGTCGCCCAACGGCGAGTTGCTGCTCGATCCGCAGGCCGAGGCCGAGGCCACGCTGGCGGCCCTGGTCGGCTCGCTGCCGAATCTGCCCTGGCCGCTGCTCTGGCTCGAGTTGGTCCCGCTGGCAGCCCCGTCGTGGCAAGCGCTGCTCAAGGCGCTGGCCGAGGCGAACATCGCATGCGATGCCCGCTTTCGCTACGAGATCGGCCAAATCGAGATCCGCGGCGACTATGCGACCTACGAGGCCGGTCGGTCGAAAAGCCTCCGACGCAACCTGCGCAAGGACCTTCGCCGACTGGAAAGCACCGGCCCGCTGGAATTGCGGCTTTACGACACGCACACGCCGGAGGAAGTGGACGCTCGGCTCCGAACCGCCTTCGACATCGAGGACCGGAGCTGGAAGGGCATGCGCGGACAGACCGTGCTTCGAACGCCGGGCATGTTCGAGTTCTATTGCCGCCAGGCCCGCCAACTGGCAGCGTGGGGGGCGCTCCGAGTCGCCTTTCTCCAGTGCAAGGGCCGGCCGATCGCCTTCGAGATCGGCTGGATGGGCAAGGGCGTGTACCACTCGTTCAAGGTGGGTTTTGACGAAGCCCTGCGCGAGTTCGGCCCGGGCCACCTGCTGCGCATGCACCTGGTCCGGCATTGCTTCGAGCGCGGCGATGTCGAGTGGATCGACTTCCAAGGGCCGCAGACCGAGGCCCTGGCCGCGTGGTCGACCCACACCTACCCGATCGGCCGCATGGCGATCGCCACCTGCCGGCTGACGGGTCGCGCCCTCTTGGCCGCGTGCCGCGCAATGGCCGGGGTCTTGCGGTCCATCCGTGGCGCACGGACCTGACGCCCGTCTTGCAAACGGCCTCTTCCGCGCGCTAGACTGCCCCGGGCGTTGTTGTTCTACAGGCCCCGGATGGCTTGCTTCCTCGAACCCGTACTTGCCGACCATGCATCGCGAACGTGCCACCCCCAGCCGCCGTGAATTCCTGCACACCGTGGGCCTCGGCGCCGTCGCACTGGGCGCCGGCGCTTGGACGAACGCATCTCGGGCCGCGGAACCCGGCGCCGTGGGCGCCCCGGGAGAACTCGTAAAACTCAGCGAGCACCTGTTCGTCTACCGCGGGCCGATCAACGTGGGCATCGTGCGCGACGGCGCCAAGGCCCTGTTGATCGACTGCGGCGACGGGAGCGTGGCCCAGACGCTCGCTCGCCTGGGTGTCTCCACCGTCGACCAGATCGTCTTCACCCACCACCACCGCGACCAAGCCTGCGGGGCCCAGGCGTTCGCCGAGAAGGGGTCTCGCATCGGCGTGCCGGCCGCCGAGCGGGCTTACTTCGACAAGGTCGACGCCTACTGGAACGACCCCAAGAACCGTTGGCACATCTACAACCAGCATCCGCACCACCTGATGCTCGCCGAGCCGCTTCGGGTCGATGCGGTCTGTGCCGACGGGCAGACGATCGCATGGGGGCCGGCGACGATCCGCGTCCTGGCGACGCCCGGCCACACGGACGGCTCGGTGAGTTACCTTGTCGAGATCGACGGCCAGATCACCGCCTTCTGCGGCGACGCGATCCACGACGAAGGTCGCGTCTGGGAACTCTACAGTCTCCAGAAAGGCACGGTGACCAGCGACTACCACGGCTTTCTCGGGGCCCGGCCCCAATTGACCGAGAGCCTCAAGCGCCTGGCCGCCGCGAGCCCCCGGCGGTTGGTCCCCTCGCACGGCGTGGTAATGGACGATCCCCAGAAAGCGATCGACGCCCTCGTTCGCCGGCTCGACGCATGTTACGAGAAGTACGTGGCGATCTCGGCCTTGCGGCACTATTTTCCCAAGATGTTCACCGAGTATGCGGGCCGCCCGGGCCAGATGCCGATCCGCCCCGGCCGTCCGGCCCCAGCGTGCCTGCGCCACTTCGGCACCACCTGGATGCTCGTTTCGAAGGACAAGGCCGCCTTTGTGATGGACTGCGGCGGGCCGAACGTCGTCGAGCGAATTCGCGGGATGCTCGACAAGGGCGAGATCGCCGGGGTCGAGGGGCTCTGGGTCACGCATTACCACGACGACCACGTCGACGGCATTCCCGCCTTCCAAAAGGCGTTCTCTTGCCCGTGCATCACCGACCGCCACGTGGCCGAGGTGATCGCCGACCCCCTGGCGTGGCGCTTGCCGTGCATCTCGCCCGAGCGGGCTCGCGTCGACCGCACGCCCCAACACGGCGAGTCGTGGACGTGGCGCGAGTTCAAGATGACCTCGTACCATCTGCCCGGCCAGACGCTCTACCATGCGGGCCTGTTGGTCGAGTCGGGCGACCTGCGCATGTTGTTCGTGGGCGACTCGTTCACAATGGGCGGCATCGACGACTACTGCGCCCACAACCGCAACTGGTTGGGTCGCGGCGTCGGCTTCGATCAGTGTCTGGCCCTCGTCGAGGAGCTGCGGCCCACGCACATGTTCAACCCGCACGTCGATCTGGCCTTCGACTTCACCCCGGAGCAGTGCCGCTTCATGCGGCAGAACCTGGCCGAGCGGGAGAAGCTCTTCGGCGACTTGTTCCCGTGGGACCACGCGAACTATGGCATGGACGAGCTGTGGGTGCGCTGCCACCCCTACGAGCAGAAGGCGGCAGCGGGCCGCCGCGTCTCGATCGAGGTCGTCGTCACGAACCACTCGGCGGTCCCCCGCGAGGCCGCCTGCCGCGCCGTGCTTCCCCGCGCGTGGAAAGCCACGCCGCAACCGTGGTCCAGCGCCACGATTGCCGCGAAGACCGAAGGGCGCGTGCCGCTGGCGCTGGAGGTTCCCGCACCAGCGCCGCCGGGCCGCTACGTCATCCCCATCGACGTTCGCTACCACGGCCGCCTCTTGCCGCAGTGGACCGAGGCGATCGTGACCGTGTAAGGCGTGCCGCAAGGCGGCAACCGTTCCCGGGGATTGTCCCGGTTTTCGCGGCGAAGCCCGCAAACACGGGACTGACCCCATCGGGCGTCAGACCGTCGGCGCCGAGCGCGTGGCCGACGAGCCATCCGCCTCGGCACACCAACCCGAAGCGCCAGCGAGGGACCCCGCAGGTCCACCGGAAATCCCAACGCGGCGCAAGACGCGCTGTGCGCGGGTCTCCCGACCCCGCACGCGGGCCGACCGGCGGTCTCAAGGAGCGAGGGAGACCTTCGGTCCCGGCGTCGGCGGG
>JANLFZ010000576.1:0-1962 GCA_024653385.1 Thermoguttaceae bacterium
GATCGGCACCCTGTTGAACACGGGAGCCTACGTGGGGGCGATGGCCCTGATCATGGCCACCGGCAAGCCCCTGCCGAAGTTCATCCCCTCGTTCGCGTGGATGATCGAGGGGGTCGTCACCAAGGGTTTCGGCAAGAAGGCCCTCTACGAGACGGCCCGCATCGCCATGAGCCGCCGCAAGTGCCAGTGGACCGCGGCCGACGAGGCCCTGTGGAACGAAGTGTTCAATCTTACCAAGCCGCTCCGGGACGAGCAGATCAAGAAAGGCCGCCGGGTTCTGGCGGGTTAGGTTGTAAGGAGCATCGATATGGCAACGGTTGAAGAACGTGTGCGGGCCGTGACCGCCCGCGTCTTGAGGGTCGATTCCGCTCACATCCGGCCGGAACACCGGTTCACAACCGATCTGGGCGCCGAGAGCATCCAATCGGTGGAGTTGGTGGCCGCCTTCGAGGAAGAATTCGGAATCGAGATGGACGAAGATGCCGCGTTGTCGGTGCAGACCGTCGGCGACGCGGTGAGTTTCATCACCGAAGTGTGCAAACAGCAGGGCGTCGCGGTATAGCGGCGCGGACCCAGACTCATTCAGGTGCCGTCATGTCGGAAAGCAGACTCAATCATTCCAAGGCCGGACTGCGGTCGTTCCCGCTTGTCGATCGCACCACGCCGAACCTGCTCGAAGAGACGTTCGATTACGGGCTGCCGCCCTTGATCAAGTTCGACGGCCCGATCGTCGAGTACATCGACGGCAAGCCGGTCGAATTCGACCCGCAGACGCTCAAGACCCGCGAGCTGGTGATCACCGACACGACGTTCCGCGACGGCCAGCAGGCCCGGCCGCCGTACACGATCGAGCAGATGGTCCACATCTACGATCTGTTGAGCAAGCTGGGCGGGCCCAACGGCGTGGTGCGCCAGACCGAGTTCTTCCTGTACACGAAGAACGACCGCGAGACGCTCGACCGCTGCCGGGCCCTGGGCCACCGCTTCCCCGAGTGTACCGGCTGGATCCGCGCCAACAGCATGGACGATTTCCGCCTGGTCAAGGAGAACCGACTGACCGAGACGGGCTTGCTCACGAGCTGCTCGGACTACCACATCTTCAACAAGCTCAAGTTCAAGAGCCGGCAGGAATGCATGGACCGCTACTGCCAGGTGGTCGACGCGGCCCTCGAGGCCGGCATTCGTCCCCGGTGCCACCTGGAAGACATCACGCGGGCCGACATCGAGGGCTTCGTACTGCCCTTCTGCCAACGCCTGATGCGCATGAGCGAGCAGGTGCCCGAACACCTCTCGGTGAAGATCCGCCTGTGCGACACGATGGGCTTCGGCATCAGCTACCCGGGCGTCGAGTTGCCGCGGAGCGTGCCCAAGCTGGTCTACAAGCTCAACCGCGAGGTGGGCGTGCCGAGCGAGCGGCTCGAGTGGCACGGGCACAACGATTTCCACAAGGTGCACATCAACGCGGCCACGGCGTGGCTCTACGGGTGCAACGCCCTGAACTCGACCCTCTTCGGGTTCGGCGAGCGCACCGGCAACCCGCCCCTGGAAGGCGCCATCTTCGAGTACATCGCCATCAAGGGCGATCTGCACGGCATCCACACGCCCGTGATCACCGAGTTGGCCGAGTACATGCGTTCGATCGGCATGCCGATCCCCGACAACTACCCCTTCGTGGGCCGGGGGTTCAACACCACCCAGGCCGGCATCCACGCGGGCGGATTGCGGGCCGACGAACGGATCTACAATATCTTCGATACGACCAGGCTCCTGAACCGTCCGCCCCGCGTCTCGCTGACCGACAAGAGCGGCGCCGACGGCGTGGCCCATTGGGTCAACGAGTACTTCGGCCTGAAGGGCGACCAGCGCATCAGCAAGATCAAGATGCACAAACTCGCCCGCTGGGTCATGGACCAGTACGAGGTCCATCACCGGTTGACCGCCATCAGCGACACCGAGATGGAG
>JANLFZ010000576.1:1972-3609 GCA_024653385.1 Thermoguttaceae bacterium
AAACTCCAGGAACTCATGCCCGAGTACTGGGCGAAATACAAGGGTCGCCAGCCGGTCACTTGAAGCGGGGCCCCTGGCCTGCCGGTCGCATCGGGAAGACTACGCCGCCGGGGCGTCGCCGTGCCGGCTTGTCATGCTGGCCGTGACCGTCGTGGTGATCCCCCCGCGCGGCGTGAACGCGGCCACCAGCGTCATGCGGCGCGGCTGGAGCACCGCCACCAGATCGTCCAGAATCCGGTTCGTCACGTTCTCGTAGAAGATCCCTTCGTTCCGGAACCGCTGAAGATAGAACTTGAGGCTCTTCAGCTCGACGCACCTTTGGTCGGGAACATAGGTGATCGTCAGCGTGCCGAAGTCGGGTTGCCCCGTCTTGGGACACACCGACGTGAACTCCGGACAGACGATCTGGATGGTATAATCGCGGTTGGGATACTGGTTCTCGAACGTTTCCAGCAGATCGCGAAACGACTCGCTCATGGTGGTTGTCCCTTCAACGCCTCCCCAGCCTCATTCTGCCATTCGGCGGGAGCCGAGTGAAGGGTCCCAGCCGGCGCCGGCGCGGGGCATGCGCATCGCCGAGATTTTTCGATCTCGTCAGGGCGAGGGGTTTCTGACCGGCACCGAGAGCATCTTCGTCCGGTTCAGCGGGTGCAATCTGCGATGTCGGTTCTGCGATACGCCCTACGCCTCGTGGAATCCCGAGGGAGAGAACCTGGCCTTGCCGGAGGTCCTCGCTCGAATCGAGAATCTGGCGGCGAAGGACGATCGGGCGTCCGTTGGCCACGTGGTACTGACCGGCGGCGAGCCGATGCTCTTTGCCGGCGTGGTTCCCTTAAGCCACGAGTTGCGCCGCCGTGGTTGGCACATCACGATCGAGACGGCCGGCACGCGCTATTTGCCCGTCGCTTGCGATCTGATGTCGATCAGCCCCAAGCTGTCCAATTCCACCCCGCCGCGAGAGGAGCGCCCCGGCTGGGCGCGGCGCCACGACCAACGGCGCCACGCTCCCGACGTGATTCGCCGGCTGACCGGGGAGTATCCCTACCAGATCAAGTTCGTGGTCGATTCGCCTGCCGCCTGCGAAGAGGCCCAGCGCTATTTGGACGAGTTTCCCGGCATCGACCGCTCGCGCGTGATGCTGATGCCCGAGGGAACTGATCCGGTCGTCTTGGCGGCCGCGGAGCGTTGGCTGGCGCCGTATTGCGCCCAGCGCGGGTTGCATTTCTGCCCGCGCCGCCACATCGAGTGGTTCGGACTGGTTCGGGGGACCTGACGATGTTCTCGTGGCGGAATCGAGCGATAGCGCTGGCCGTGCTGGTCGCGATCGGCGGAACGGCACTGGGCGCCGGCGCGGCGCGTAAGCCGAATCTCCTGCACATCCATGCCGACGACCATCGGGCCGACGGACTGGGAGCGCTGGGCCATCCGGTGCTTAAGACCCCGCACCTCGACCGCCTGGTCGCACGGGGCACGACCTTCACTCGATGCTACACCCAGGGCTCGATGATCGGGGCCGTCTGCCTGCCGAGCCGGACCATGCTGCTGACCGGCCGGTCGTGGTTGAGAATTCCCAAACCGCGCGAGCGTGTTCCCGGGATCCCGCCGCTGCCGGCGGCCGACAGAACCGCCGGCAGCGG
>JANLFZ010000577.1 GCA_024653385.1 Thermoguttaceae bacterium
CGAAGAACTGCTCGGGCGGGGGAACCGGCGTGTTCGCGTCGGTCCAGACGGTCGTAAATGGCGCGCCGAGGAAGAACACGCCGTACCACGGCGCCGACCGCGTGCCGCCTTGCGTGTAATAGGTATTGCCGTAATTGGCCGCGTAGTTGTGCGACCAGATGCCGGCGATCCCTTGGGCCGGCGTGTCGCTGGGGCAGGTGAACGTCGAGATCATCGTGCCGACCACGGTGCGGTTGTAATGCACCGGAGTGCAGGTCGGACAATCACCGCTTGAGTAACGGTGCAGGTTCGACGGGTCGTACGGCGGCTTCACATTCGAGTACCTCTCCGCCAGGTTCTTCTGTTCGATGTAGGGGAAGATCGAGACCTTCCAGGTGCCCCAGCAGCAGCTCCAGGCCCCCGCCATGAGCTTCTTGTACGCATCGTGGTAATTGTGGAAGCCCAACCCGAGTTGCTTCAGGTTGTTCGAGCACTGGGACCGCCGGGCCGCCTCGCGCGCGGCTTGGACGGCCGGCAACAACAGCGCGATCAGAATGCCGATGATCGCAATGACCACGAGCAGTTCGACGAGCGTGAACGCACGGGATCGTGGGCGCATTTCTCCACCCTCCTCAAGAACAGATTGAAAGAGAACGTCACACGAGGACTCGAAGCGCGGCCGCAATGCGGCGCACTTGCCGGACAAACCTGCTACTTGATGTCGAACTCGAAGTGGTTCTTGCCCTCCTTGGACACGGTGATTTCCTGCTTGCTGGTCTCGCCGCGCCATTCCGGTGGAATGCGCTCCTTGGCCGTGGGCGCGGATTCGCCCGGCATCTCTGGTGCCGCCGCACCACCTTCAGGGGACGAGATGCCCACCCGATACTTGCCCGGGGCCAAGCCCTTCTGAGCCGGAATGGAGAACTTACCGCCTTGGATGCTCGCCCCGGCCGGTGTACCCTGCTTTGGGTCCAGCGGGGTGAACAGGATGCTGCCTTGATCCAGCGGCTTGCCCTGGAAGTTCACCGTGCCCGAAACGGCTTGCCGGCCAAGCGGATCGCTCTTGCCACACCCTCCCAGACCGATCGCCGCGACCAGCACCGCGGCGCAGAGACACCATCTCCACCACATCATGGTAGATCCTCCCCAGAATAAGATGGTTCTGTTCCCAGCTCCCCCAAAAGGTGCCACCATCGTATACGTGTGGAGCGTGGCGTGTCAAGCATCTGGCGACCCGAACCGTCGGGGAAGCGGGCGTTCTGTGTGTTGACGCCGTATCGCCATTTGGCTAAACTAGCAAATCCTTTTTGCCGAGGCGTATTATGAGACTGGTTCAAGTACTGGGCCCTGGCTGCCCAAAGTGCGAAAAACTCAAGAAAAACGCTGAAACGGCCGTGCAAGAACTTTGCGTGGAGGCCACCGTCGAGAAGGTGACCGACATCAACGTGATCACCGGCTTCGGCGTGATGATGACCCCCGCGCTTGCGATCGACGGCGAAGTGAAGTCGGTGGGCAAAGTCCTCTCGCCCGACGAGATCAAGAAGTTGTTGGCGTGACAGGATCTTGCCGGATTGCTCCAGGAGATCGAGAATCATGACGGCACCAACGCTCGTCCGAAGTTGTGTGATATCTTGCGCGGTGACGGTTGCGGCGGTGTTGGCCGCCGGTGCCTTGAGTGCGGAGTCCCCAAGCGCCCAGAAGTCCGCCAAGCCCACCGCGGCGCCGTCGCACCGGGTGGTCGCCTGCTATTTCCATCGCACCGTGCGGTGCCCCACCTGCCGCCGCATCAGCGCGTACATCGAGGAGGGAATCCAGGCAGGGTTCGCGCGCGAGATCCAGGAGGGTCGCGTGTCGGTCGCCATGGTGGACTTCCAGGACCCCAAGAACGAGCGGTTCACCAACTTCTACAAGATCACCGGTCCGACGCTCGTGTTGATGGACATCCGCGAGGGGAAGGTGGCCTCCTGGAAGCCGGCGCCCAAGGTCTGGAGCCTCGTGGGAGACAAGGAGGCGTTCTTCCGCTATGTCCAGGGCGAAGTCCGCGCCTACCTGGACGGCAAGTGACGGAAGACCTTCCGTGACGCTCCGCAAGGTCTACCTGGAGATCACCACCGAGTGCAATCTCGACTGCGGAATGTGCATCCGCCACGCCTGGAGCGAGCCGGCCCAGCGCATGGCGCACGGCACCTTCCAGCGGATCCTCGACGATCTCCGGAGCACCGGCACGATCCAGACGCTCCACTTCGGCGGGTTCGGCGAGCCGCTGACACACCCCCAGTGCCTGGAGTTTCTGCGGCAAGCGGCCCAAGCGGGCCTCGGCACCGAGTTGCTGACCAACGGCGTGCTGCTCGACCAAGCGACCGCCGCCGCGTTGATCGACCTCGGACTCGACCGGCTGATCGTATCCCTGGACCAGGCGTCCTTGCACAACGACCCGGACTTCCACAGCCAAGCCGCTACGGTCCACGCGAACCTGCGGGAAGTGTATCGGCAGCGTCTGGTGCGCCGGGCATCGCGGCCCGAGGTCGTGATCGAGTTCGTGGCCACGCGCAAGAACTTCCACGAGTTGCCGGCGCTGAAGCGGTTGGGCCTCCAACTCGGTTTCAGCCGCATCCTGGTGACGCATCTGGTCCCCTACACGCCCGAGCTGGCCAATGACGTCTTGTACGACGATTGGACCACCACGCGCCGCGATGCCGACGGCTCGCCGTGGAACCCCGCGATCGACCTGCCGCGCATGGACCCGCGGGTCGAGGTGCAAACGGTCTTGGACCGGCTGCGCGCCTCGGGCAGCGACGTGCTCTACGGCGGCGCCCCGCTCTCGGGCGGAAGGATGTACTGCCGGTTCACCAACGAAGGCCGGGTCGCCGTGACTCCCGACGGGTGCATCAGCCCGTGCCTGCCCTTGCTCCACTCCCATGCGTACTACTTCCGCGGCGCGCGCCGCGAGGTTGTCGCGTACCGGCTGGGCAACGTGCTCCAGTCGCGGCTTTCGGAGGTGTGGCAAAGCGACACGTACCGGGCGTTCCGTGCCAGGCTCCGCGATTTTCGTTTCTCTCCGTGTATCGACTGCGGAGGCTGCGATCTGCGATCGGCGAACCTCGAAGACTGCCACGGCAACGAGTTCCCGACGTGCGGTAGCTGCCTGTGGGCTGCGGGCCTCGTTCAGTGCCCGTAATCGCCGCGCCTAGCGACCGGTCCGGCCGGATCCGGCCGGCAAGCCGATCCGCAGGAACGTCTCGCCGCGAGCCTCCGTGCGCGCGGGCTTTCCTCGATCGAAATCGACGTACGCGGCCTTGGCGTCGGTCGCCAGTTCGCCCTCGGGAAGGGCCAGCGTCAGCGACCGGCCCGCGGGATTGAGGATCGCCACTTCCCGGCGGCTTCCCTCGGAGAGGCTCACGGCCGCCACGCCCGGCTCGTCGGCAAGACACCGGATCGCCGCGGCCAGCGGCGAGGCGTCGCGCGTCGGGGCGTGCGGCAAGAGCACCTGGACGAACTGAATCGGCTTGCCCGGCCGGACGTCGCCCTCCCACACGTACCGGGTCGCCAGCATGCGCACTCCGGCCAGCGGGTTCTCGTCGGCGTCGGCCACGGTCAGCCTCCGGTCCGCGTGCGGGGCGTGCC
>JANLFZ010000578.1 GCA_024653385.1 Thermoguttaceae bacterium
CGGTTGATGCACGGCAAGACCGACGCGATCTACCACGACAATCGCGGGTTGTTCGAGGGCCTGGAGAACCCCTTTCAGGCGACGCGGTATCATAGCCTGGTCATCCAGCCCGACACGCTCAGCGACGAGTTCGAGGTCTCGGCGTGGAGCATTTCCCCCGACGGCACGCGCGTGATCATGGGCGTGCGGCACAAGCGCTACGCGCTGGAGGGGCTCCAGTTCCATCCCGAGAGCTTCCTGACCGACTGCGGCCCCACGCTGTTGGCGCGGTTCTTGGAAATGAAGGCTTGATGGACCGGGCGCTGGGTTGGTACCGTTCGACGTGCGGGCACGCCCTGATCGGCGCCGTGCTCTTGTGGGCGGCCTTGCCGCCGTGCGACCTCGGACCGCTGGCGTGGGCCGCGCCGGTGTGGTGGGTCGTTCTCTTGCGGCGCGACCGCCTTGCCGGGCGCAAGCCGTACCGCACGCTGTGGCTGGTGGGCTTCGGGTTCTGGCTGGCCGCGCTGCACTGGCTGCGCCTGCCGCACTGGGCCACGAGCTTCGGCTGGGTGGCCCTGTCGGCCTACTTCGCGTGCTACCTGCCCGGGTTCGTCGCCCTGGGCCGCGTGGCCGTGCACCGCCTACGCGTCCCGGTGATCCTCGCCGCGCCGGTGGTTTGGACGGGTCTGGAGCTGGCGCGGGCGCATCTGCTGACGGGCTTCACGATGGCCAGCCTCGGGCACACGCAGCACCGGTGGATCGAACTGATCCAGGTGAGCGACCTGGTCGGGGCCTACGGAGTGAGTTTCCTGGTGATGTTCGCCGCGGCGTGCGTCGCGCGGATGCTGCCCGTGGCTGCTTTGCCCCTGGAGGCCGTCGCATCCGCGGGACAGGCACCCACCCCGTGGTGGCGGCAGGTGGCGTGGTGGCCGGCGCTATTGCTGGTCGCGGTCGTCGGCGGGGCCTTGGTCTACGGATACGCGCGGACCTGTGGCCCTGCGCCCCAGGCCGAGGCGCGGATCGCCTTGATCCAGGGATCCATCGACATCGAGCTGAAATCCGACCCGGCGATGCGCGACGTCATTCAACAGCACTACCTCGACCTGTCGCGGCAAGCCCTCCGGGAGCATGGGGGCAACCGCGCCGTGGATCTCGTGGTCTGGCCCGAGACCATGTTCCGCGAGTCGCTGGTCGAGTACGATGCCGATGCGTTGGTCTTGCCGGGCTGGCTTCGCTCGGAGTTCTTCGCCCGGCTCGAGCGGGCATCGGCCCAGAGCCGCGCGGCCGTTGCACGCCTGGCCGAAGAACTCCGCACGTCGCTGTTAGTGGGCATCGACACCGAGTACTACAGCCGCCGGGGACCGAGGTTCTTCAATTCGGCCGCGATGATCGACGCCTCGGGCACGGTCGTTGGCCGCTACGACAAGATGCACCTGGTGATGTTCGGCGAATACGTGCCGTGGGCCGACCGCTTTCCGGCGCTCCAGCGGTTCACGCCCCTGTCGGTCAGCCTCACGCCGGGCGCCGAACCCAGGGCCTTCGATCTGAAAACCCTGCGGATCGCGCCGAACATCTGCTACGAGAGCGTGTTGCCGCACCTGCTCCGCCGGCAGATCAACGCGCTGGCCGACGCGGGGCGGGAGCCCCAGGTGCTGGTGAATCTGACCAACGACGGATGGTTCTGGGGATCCAGCGAGCTGGACATGCACCTGATCTGCGGCGTCTTCCGCGCGGTGGAAAGCCGCAAGCCGTTCTTGATCGCCGCCAACACGGGCTTCTCGGCGTGGATCGACGCCGACGGCCGCATTCGCGCCCAAGGCCCCCGCCGCGCCACGGGCACGATCCTCGCCGAGGTGGGGCGCGACCCGCGCCACAGTCTCTACCTCGGCTATGGCGACTGGTTTTCGGGCGCGTGCCTGGCCGCGTGTGGGGTGTTGGCGCTTGCCGGATTGCGGCGGCGACGAGGCAACTCGGGGTGACGGCCTAGGGTCGCGCGCCGGGCCAAGGGCCGGGGGGCCGATCGGGCAGGTCCTTGACCGAGCGCTCCTGCTTGTAAAGGCGGAATCCGCGTGCCAGGTAGTTCGGCAAGGCGGCGGGATGATCGAACGACGAGGTATGGACCCAAACCCGCGCGGCCGGCCGCTCCCACGCCCGGCGCACGGCCTCGGTCAGCAGGTGGCCGCCGAGCGTCCGGCCCACGAACTGCGGGAGCAGGCCGAAATAGGCGATTTCGATGTCGGCGCCGGGGTCGCCTTCGAGTTCGAAGTATCCCGCCGGCACGCCCGCCACGCTCAATACCCACGTTTGAAGGCAGGGGCGCGCGAGGTACGCAAGCCACTGGGCATAGGTCCAAGGCAAGCGGTCGATCCAGTACCAGTCGCCGCCCACGGCCGTGTAGAAGAACCGGTTCAGCTCCGGGCAGGCATCGGCGACCAGGGCGATGTCGACCCCGGGGCCGGGCGCCGGCTTGGGGCGAAGCTGGCCCGGGTCGGTCATCTCGAGGTAGTAGGTCGTCTCTTCGGCGAGCATCGGGGGTCGGCGAGATGCGCCGCGTCGCGGTCACAAAAAGTCCGTCCGCGCCGGACCATATCGAGGAGCCACTCGGTCGGGTGCATGCGCGGGCCGAGCGGCTCTAGGGGCCGCAAGAGTTCCAGCAGGCGTGCCGGGCCCAGGGTGTCGGCCCAGGCCAGCAGACCGCGCCGCGCCGCGGGAAAGCCCAGTCCCAGCACCACGGCGCGGTCGATGTCGCGCGGGTGGGCCACCTTGCCCTCGGCCAGGACCCGCGTGGCTTCCAAGACCATCGGGAGGAGCAGGCGGTAAACGATCGCCTCGTCGGTGTGGGGCTTCGGCGCGCGGACCCAGGGGGCCAAAAGGGCATCGACGGCGGGATCGGGTTGGCCCGGGGCATCCTGGTCGAGCCCCGGCGGGTAGGAGAAGAACCCGGCCCCGGTCTTGCGACCCCAACGTTTGGCCTTGTACATGGCCACCAGAAGCGGCGAGGGGGCCGCGCGCTCGGGGAAGGCCTCGTAGAGCACGCGCCCGGCCAACAGCGCGGTGTCCAACCCGATCTCATCGAGCAAACGCAACGGCCCCAGGGCCATGCCGAACTGCGTGGCGGCCCGTTCGACCTGTTCGAGGGTCGCGCCGTCGAGCAACAGTTCCAGGGCCTCGGTAAGGTACGGCATGAGGAGGCGGTTGACGAGAAACCCCGGTCCGTCGGCGACCACGATCGGCACCTTGTCGATCCGCTGGGCAAAGGCGACGGCCGCGGCAATGGTGCGGTCGCTGGTGTTCGGCCCGCGCACGATTTCCACCAGCGGCCTGCGCCGCACGGGGTGGAAGAAGTGCAGCCCGCAAAACCGCTGCGGTTCAGCCAGGCCGGCGGCAAGGATGGCGATGGGGATGGTCGAGGTGTTCGTGGCCAGGACCGTGCCCGGCGCCAGGTGGGGTTCGAGCCGGGCGAAGACCTGCCGTTTGACCGCGGCGTCCTCGACCACGGACTCCAGCACGAGGTCGCAGCGGCCGAGCCGGGCATCGCTGGTGGTCGGCTCCACCCGGCGTTTCACGGCCGGCAGCAAGGCCGCCCCGCCGAGTTCGGCGGCAATCCGTTCGGCGGCGCCG
>JANLFZ010000056.1 GCA_024653385.1 Thermoguttaceae bacterium
CGTGGTCCACTGCCGGCCCGGCCCGCCCTGTTGGCGCATCGACCTGCCGGCCGGTTGGGACGCGTACCTCGCCCAGTCGTCGAAGAACCATCGGCGGCGGCTCCGCAAGCTCGAGCAGGATTTCGTGCAAGGCCGGGCCGCGGCGCGGCGCGCGGAGCGGCCCGAGGAACTCGCGCCGCTTCTGGACCAACTCGTCGCCTTTCAGCGGCGACGACGTCACCAATTGGGCCAGCGGAGTTGCTTCGAATCGGAGCGGTTCGTGGCCTTCCACCGCGACGTGACGGCCGCGCTATTGGCCGCGGGAAAGCTCCTATTCTTCTCGATCGAGAAGGATGGGCAGCCCGTGGCGGTCGATTACGCTCTGCTCGGCCAAAGCGCGGTGTACGCCTACCAGGCGGGCGTCGACGTCGAGCGGTTGGACGAGTGCCCCGGCCACTTGGGTCACTACGCCCTGGTCCGGTTTGCCCTGGACCACGGCCTCGGGACGCTCGACTTCCTCCGCGGCGACGAACCTTACAAAGCGGCTTGGGGGGCGGTTCCGTGCGAGACGATCGAGATCCGCGCGGCGCCCGATCGTCGTGTCTCCCGGCTGCGTCACCAGCTCTGGCTGGCCGGAACCGGCCTGAAACACTGGGTCCGGCGGAGAATCCGTCATGCGCACTAGCCAATTAGGCCGGCACTTCCTCACGGGCGACGCCGCCGACATGCCGCTGTGGAAGTGGACCGCGGCCCATGCCTATTATTGGCTCACCTGGCCGTACCGGCGCTGGTGCCTCCATGAGGCCGCCGCGCAGGGACGCGCGCCGGTAATGGTGGTGTTCTACCATCGCATCGCCGACGATCAAGCGACCCCGTGGACCCTCGACCCGCGATCGTTCCGCCGCCAGGTGAGTTGGCTGGCCAGGCACTTCGACCTGGTGACGTTGACCGAGGCCCGGCGCAGGATCGTCGTCGGGCGCAACCCCCGGCCTTGCGTCAGCATCACGTTCGACGACGGGTACTCGGACAACTGCCGCGAGGCGCTGCCGTGGTTGGTCCGCGAGGGCATCCCCTGCACGTATTTCGTGACGCTGCGGAACATGCTGACGGGCGAACCGTTTCCCCACGATCTGGCCATGGGCAAGGCCCTGACGCCGAACACGCTGGACGAGGTTCGGGCGATGGCCACCTCGGGCATCGAGATCGGTGCCCACAGCGACACCCATCCCAATCTCGCCGAGGTGGTCGATCCCGAGCAACTCCGCCGCGAAATCGTGCTGGCCCGCGACGAGTTGGAGCGGCTCATCCGCCGGCCGGTCCGGTACTTCGCCTTCCCGTTCGGGCAGCCGGAACACCTCGACCGCCGGGCCATGGCGATGGCGCGCGAGGCGGGCTACGACGCGGTGTGCTCGGCCTACGGAGGCTACAACTTCCCCGGGGGCGACGGCTTCCACCTGCGCCGCATTCCGGCCGATGGTTATTTGATCCGGCTGAAGAACTGGATGACGCTCGATCCACGGAAGCTCGGCACGTTCGCCAACGACCTTCCCCCAGAACCGGAGGACGCTGCGGATCTCGTCCCGTCGCACGGTTCGGGTCGGTTGTGTCCCGGCGGCCAGGGCTCGACAGGTTGAGGCCTCGCACTTCGACTCCCAAGCGTTCCATTCCCAACCGGTTTTTCGGATGTCCCGCTCGATCGAGGCTCCCGACCAGACCGCCGTGCTGCCGGCCGACACCCTGGCCGACAGTGTGCTGATCCTGTTGGGGTTGATGGCGGTTCAACGGCTGGTGGGGCTGGTGCGGGCGGTGCTCTTCTGCCGCTGGCTCGAGCCCGAGCAGTTGGGCCAGTGGGACATGGCGTTCGGGTTCTTGATGTTGGCCGGACCGGTGTCGGTCTTGGCGCTGTCGAGCGGATTGGGCCGGTACGTCGAGCACTACCGCCGGCGCGGTCGCGTGCGCACGCTCTTGGCTCGCGTGCTGGCGGCCTGCGGGGTTCTGGGGGGACTCGGCGCGGCAACGATCTGGTTCTTCCCGCACCGGTTCTCGCAATGGATCTTCGGAACGCCCGCCGAGACGCTCTTGATTCGGCTGCTGGCCGCAAGCCTTCTGGCCGTCATCGCGTTCAACTACTTCGTCGATTTGTTCAACGCGGTGCGCAACGCCCGCGGAATCGCCGCGATTCAAGTAGCCAGCGGGTTGTTGTTCGCCCTGTTGGGCATTGTGCTGTTGGCGTGGTGGCGGCGCACGGCGGCTAGCGTGGTGATCGCCTACGGCGGCGCGAACCTGCTGGCAGCGATGCTCGGCGGCGTGTGGCTCGCGCGGCGATGGCGCACGCTGCCCGACGACGGCCAGCCGCTGCCGCACCGCGAGCTGTGGTCCAAAGTGCTGCCCTACACCGCGGCGATCTGGACCACGAGCCTGTTGTGCAACGTGTTCGACCTGGCCGACCGGTACATGATCGTGCACTGCCTGCCGGGCACACACGACGAGACCTTGGCCTTGGCGGGCGAGTACCACAGTGCCCGGGTGCTGCCCCTGTTGCTGGTGTCGGTCGCAGCCCTATTGAGCCCCCTGCTTACCCCCCACTTAAGCCACGACTGGGAGGAAGGACGGCGCGAACGGGTCTCGGCGCGGCTGAGCCTGTTCCTGAAGGTCATCGGTTTCCTCATGGCCCTGGGCGGGGCGGCGGTTCTCGCGCTGGGACCGCTGCTGTTCCGCGTGGCCTTCGCGAACAAGTTCGCCGGCGGGCAGGCCGTGCTTCCGGGAACGCTCGTCTATTGCACCTGGTTCGCCATGTTCTCGATCGCTCAGAACTACCTCTGGTGCGCCGAACGGCCGCGTCTGGGAAACGTGGCCGTGGCCGCCGCGTTGGCCTTGAACATCGGGCTCAACGCCTATTTGCTTCCGCGCTTCGGGCTGCACGGGGCCGTGCTGGCGAAGTGCCTGGCCAACCTCCTGGCGCTTTTCCTGGTGCTTTGGTTCAGCCGGCGCCTCGGCTTCAGGCCGGATGCGGGCGTGTGGATCGTCCTCGCCACGCCCGTCTTCTTCCCGCTCGGCCCCGTGGCGACCGGCGTGGCGCTGGGCGCCATTGCCGTGGAGGCGGTCGCCGGGCGCGCGATTCTTTCGCCCGAGGAGAAACGCGAGATCGCCGCCACCTGGGAGCAATACCGACGGCGTCTGGGGTATGGTCCTCGCAATGTCGAACTGGGATGCCCACGCAATGAGACACAATGAAGACCCGACGCGCCACGAGGAGAACCCTCGCGCGGCCCGGTGTGGCTGGCGCCAGCGCCGCCTGATGCCCCTTGCCGACCGCGGTCCGTTGCGAGTGATGTTCGTGATCACCTCGATGCCCGTCGGCGGCGCCGAGACGCTTCTGGTCGAATTGGTTCGCCGTCTGGACCGCACCCGATTCGTGCCGGAGGTGTGCTGCCTGAAACGCCCCGGACCGCTGGGCGAAGTCCTTGCCGGCGAGGTGCCGGTGTTCGCGGGATTGCTGTCGAACAAGTACGATGTGGCCGTGCTCGCCCGGTTGACGGCCCTGCTGCACAAGCGCCGCATCGACGCGGTGGTGACGGTGGGGACCGGAGGCGACAAGATGTTCTGGGGTCGGCTGGCGGGCCGGCTGGCGCGGGTCCCGGTGATCTGCTCGGCGTTGCACTCCACGGGACTGCCCGACCACGTCGAGTTCCTGAACCGGTTGTTGGCGCCGATCACCGATGCGTTCATTGCGGTGGCAACCTCGCACGGGCGCTACCTTGCCGAACGGGAGGGATGCCCGGCCCGGAAAGTCCGCGTGATTCCCAACGGCGTCGACGTCGAGCGGTTTCATCCGCGCTGGCCGAGCGAGTCGCTGCGAAGCGAGTTGGGGCTTCCGGCCGGCGCGCCCGTGGCGGGCATCGTGGCGGCGTTGCGTCCGGAAAAGAACCATCCGCTGTTTCTGGAGGTTGCCCGGCGCGTCCGCAACGAAGTCCCCGAGGCGCGGTTCCTCGTGGTCGGCGACGGCCCCGAGCGCGCCCGTCTCGAACCGCTCGCGTGCCAGCTCGGCCTGGGCGACACGGTGCGATTTCTCGGCACGCGGAGCGACGTGGCGGAGGTGCTCTCGCTGTTCGACGTGTTCGTCTTGACCTCGCACATGGAGGCCAACCCCGTCTCGATTCTCGAGGCCATGAGCACCGAAAAGCCGGTGGTGGCCACCCGGGTCGGCTCGGTGCCCGAGACCGTGATCCACGGCCAGACCGGATATCTGGTGGCCCCGGGCGACGCCGAGGCGATGGCGGCGCGCGTGGTCGAGTTGTTTCGCGACCCCGAGCGGGCCGCCGGCCTGGGCCGGGCCGGGCGCGCCCATGTGGTGGCCCACTGGTCCATCCAGCGCATGGTCGAGGGTTACCAGGACCTGCTGGCGGGCGTCTACGAATCGAAAACAGGTCACAGAGAGAGTCGCCGGCCGTTCCCTGACTTGGCGCGCGGGGTCGTGGAGGCCATCACAACCGGCGACGACCGCCACGCGTAAGCTCTGACAGACCCCCTCCACTGGTGCATGTGTAGTGCAACTTGCATGACATTGGCGTCAGCACGTAGTATATATACTACGTGCTGCGGATTGCCCATTAGTCTTCGGCCGGATGAATGCTTGCGCGCAAGTGAAGACGGTGTTACAGCTTCGTGGAGCGATTCGTCAGGCCCCGACACTCGATTCGAGAGTTCTCCATCTTTGAGAACGCGCGCAAGGTATTGTCTATTAGATACTTACGTCTTGATTACTGGTTTGATCGGGTGGACTGGTGCTCTGTAGTATATATACTACAGAGCACCGAGAAGCTCTTGCTGTCGGCTCGCCCACGACGGTGCCCCATGGTCCGCAAACCACCCATTGCATTGGCCAAACCCGATCTCGTGAGACTGTTTGACGAGAGCCCTAAACGGGTCTACTCCCGAGGAGAGTTGGCGAAAATCCTTGCAGCAAACAGGTCGTTCTGGCGATTGCCAGAGCGATTCACCCTCACCGAGTTCGTCAGCTTTCTCTTGAAGCAGACTCGCCTTAAGGCTGTGAGGCTCGCGTTCCCCAACCGACCTGTCGCTCGGTTCACTTGGGGCGATGCGGACGCACTCTCCGTAGCCCAGTCGCTTCGGGCTGATGGCTACTTTACCCATTTCACGGCGATGCACCTGCATGGCCTGACGGACCAGATTCCCAAGACGGTGTACTTCAACTGCGAGCAGGCGATTTCGGGCGGCGGCGGAGCCCTCACCCAGGAAGGTATCGACCGCGCGTTCAAGGCGAAATGCCGGGTATCCAAGAATGTGGCTTCCTACCGCGACCAGACGATTTGCCTGCTGAACGGTCGGAACACAGGTGGACTTGGGGTGATTGCGGTTGACGTTGGCGACGGCACGCAGGTGCGAGTCACGAGCATCGAGCGGACGCTGATCGACATCGTGGTTCGTCCGGTGTATTCCGGCGGCGTTCACGAAGTCGCACGCGCGTTCGAAAAAGCCCGCGGCCTGTTTTCCGTCAATAAGCTCGTGGCGCTTCTCAAGAAGCTCAACTTCACCTACCCCTATCATCAGGCAATTGGGTTCTACTTGGAACGGGCCGGGGGATACGGCCCGGCGCAATTGGACCTCCTTCGGGAGTTCGAACGGCAGTTCGACTTCTATCTCGCGCACGAGATGAACCAGACGCAGTACGTCCCCGAGTGGCGGCTATTCGTCCCAAAGGGTTTTCAGTAGCCGGCACTGCGCCAAGACGTAGTCGAAGTAGAAGTCGAAGGCTTCCAAAACGACTCCAGCTTTGACGGTATCCTTCACTGCCGGAAAGTCGGCCCGGTGGTACTCACGGAAGTCCGCGATCCGCGGAATCAACCTTAACGGAACGCGTTTGGCCGCGAAAACCTCCCTCACCAAACGAACGAAAGGCTCGGCCGCGAAGTCGATGCGGAAATGCTCGGCAACGGTGTGGATGTCGACAAAATCTCGAGCACGGGCGGACGGATGGCTCCCGACCAAACGCACGTACTCGGGCATCTGCTGGCAAATGGCGCGCACTTTTTCCGCCACCGCCATCTCCGGCGAGTACACATAGATCCGATAGCCGTCCAGTTCCCGTTTCATCTTGGGGCGGCAGTATTCATGTCTGCTGATGTCGATCCTGAACTTGGTCGATCCCCGCCTTCCGACGGCTGTCGCATGTCTCCTCATCGCGGCGAGGTCGTTCCGGAGTGCCTCGTAGCGCGACTGCTCGATGATCTTGAAATCGATCTTGTACCCGCCCCAGAATCCCCGCATATCGTCGGTCAGCGACGGCGGCACGTCGGAGACGTTGATATCGAACGCCACATAGCCCGCCTCGCGGAAAGTCGATTCCAGCACCTTCGCGATCTTTTCGCGAAGACGCTTACTTGCTCGAAGTCGCCCTCCATCGATAGGTCAATGTCGATGGAGGGCCGAGTTGATATCTCGTACACTAGGTCGAGAAGGTTGCCGCCTTTGAGCACAAGCCGCTCCATCAGGTCATCGTCGGAGAACATCGCGATGATGGCCAGCTTCTTGATCCTCGCGGATAACTCGATATAGTCCATTGACGCGCCCCCTCGTCTCGGCGGCAACATGGCGAGCCCCTGCCGCGTGGCCAGCATCCCGGGGGCTCCTCGCCCAAGTCGGCAGACTTCGCTACAATGGTGTTTCCGCTGGAAGCGTAACCGGCCGGAGCTAGCGATGCAACCGTGGGCAGCGAATGGCGTGTCCCCGCAGGCCACCCTTTCCGAGCGATCATCAACCGACTTGCCCAAGCCGTGCATCTGGACCGCGAAGAGTACGTCGAGCAGGCCTATTTCTACCGCACCCTGCGCGAACGCATGCAGCAGGGCATGTCGACGCAGGAGCTGTTGGTTTCGATCCGCCAGGAAATCCTCTCGACCACGAAGCTGCCGATGGCCTTGGAGTTCATGGCCGGCGAGTTGCGGCTGACCGGGGGTTTCGGCACCGCGATGGCCCGGTTGCCGCACTACTTCACGCCGTTCCAGACCTTCGTCATCCAGGAAGCGGAAAAGGAGGAGGGCCGGCTCGACTTCCGCATTGCCCTGGAGATTCTCGAGCGCGAGGCCGAATACCGCGCCAAGGGGATCTCGGTGCAGGGAATCTTTCTCTACCAATTCGAGACCCTGGCGCGAAACCGGCTGGGGTACGACCGCGGCCTCGTGGCGGTGGCGGGCGACCCCGCCTTCGACGACGCCTGGCGCGAGTGGATCGCCACGGTCCGCAACCAGGTGGGGTTCATCGACATCGCCGACATGATCTACGTGCGCAGCGAATACTACCGCCAGCGGCGCGGCGACCCAGGCAAGCCCATCCTCTTCGGCGAGAAAGAAGGCAAGATCGCGTTGGCCAACCGGCGCAAGGACCCGCTGTTCCTCTTTGCAGCGCTTGCGCGGCACTTGGGATACCCTTCGGTCCCACGACCGAAGTTCCAGGAGTCCGAAGAACAGTTGATCGTCCTGGTCCAACGGCGGATCGACCGCTTGGAGGGGAGGCTGAAGCTCCTCGAGGAGGAAATCCGCGGCGGCATCAATCTCTCGAAGTTCTACGTTCAGGACTCTTCGAAACCCCAAGGCGGTCCAAACACGTAAGGCCATCGGACCCCACGCGTGCCGTGTGGCCCGGCGCCTGTCCCGAGGCAAGAGGCTGAAACGGCACCACTGTTTTTGTCTATTGGAACTGAGTAAAATACCTCGGTTCGTTGTCCCCCTGGACGACCCTGGGATAATATGGGCGTCATTCTGGGGGGATACCATCCGGGTGCAAGACCATGATCCATGAGCAACAGCCGTGTGCAAGCGAGCCGGACCAGTCGCTTGGCCGCGAGGAACTCGACGAGGCGACGGTTCGGTTCTGTGGCGACTCGGGCGACGGAATGCAATTGGCCGGCACCCAGTTGACCAACACCTCCGCTCTGGTGGGGAACGACGTCGCCACGTTCCCCGATTTTCCCGCCGAGATTCGCGCCCCGCGGGGTACGCAAGCCGGGGTGAGCGGCTTTCAAGTGCATTTCGCCAGCCGGAGGATCTTCACGCCGGGCGATCAGGTCGACGCATTGGTGGCGATGAACCCGGCCGCCTTGGTGACGAACCTCCCGGACCTCCGGCCCGGTGGGATCGTGATCGTCGATGCCGACAGCTTCACCCCGCGCGACCTGCAAACGGCGGGTTTGAAGACCAGCCCGCTGGAGGATGGCACCCTAGCGAGCTACCAGGTGTTTCAGGTCGATATCACCCGGTTGACGCGTCTGGCCGTCAAGGACCTGGGTCTTGGCACCAAGGACGCGGACCGGTGCCGCAACTTCTTCGCGATGGGCTTGGTGTACTGGCTGTTCGATCGGCCCGTGGAACCCACGCTCCGGTTCGTCATCGAGAAGTTCGGCCGCCGGCCCGACGTGGCCGAGTCGAATCGCCGGGCCCTACTGGCCGGATACCACTACGGCGAGACCACCGAGGCCTTTGCGCACCGCTACGCGGTGGATCGGGCGCGGCTGCCGCCGGGAAAGTACACGCACATCACGGGCAATCAGGCGATGGCCTGGGGACTCTTGGCGGCAGCCCGGCTCAGCGGGTGCGACCTGTTCTACGGCACCTACCCGATCACGCCGGCCAGCGACATCCTTCACGAATTGGCCCGGCGCAAGAATTTCGGCGTGCGCACCTTTCAGGCGGAAGACGAGATCGCCGCGGTCACCGCCGTGATCGGAGCCGCGTTCGGCGGGGCCATGGGGGTGACCGGCACCAGCGGTCCGGGCTTGTCGCTCAAGGGCGAGGGGATCGGGCTGGCGGTGATGACCGAGCTGCCCATGCTGGTGATCGACGTGCAACGGGCCGGTCCAAGCACCGGCATGCCCACCAAGACCGAACAGGCCGACTTGAACCAGGCCCTTTTCGGCCGGCACGGCGAATGCCCGCTGCCGGTCCTGGCGGCGGCCCATCCGGCCGACTGTTTCGATGTCGCGCGCGAGGCATGGCGGATCGCCGTGCGCTACATGACCCCCGTGCTGGTGCTCAGCGACGCCTTCATCGCCAACGGCTCGGAGCCGTGGCGCATTCCGAAGATGAGCGAGTTGGAACCGATCGAAGTCCGACATCCGGGACCGTTGTCCAACGGGCAACCCTTCCAGCCGTACCGCCGCGACGAGCGCCTGGCCCGGCCGTGGGCCCTGCCCGGCACGCCGGGACTGATGCACCGTCTGGGCGGACTGGAAAAGCAGGACATCACCGGCGCGGTCAGCTACGACGGGGCGAATCACCAGCACATGGTGGACCTTCGGGCGAGAAAAGTCGCTGGAATCGCCGCCGACATCCCCCCGCAAACCGTCGAGGGCCCGAAGCGCGGCCGGCTGTTGATCCTCGGCTGGGGCGGCACGTACGGGCCCATCGCCACCGCGGTGCGCCGGCTGTGGGAACGCGGCGCCTCGGTCGCCCACGCCCATCTCCGTTATCTCAATCCCTTTCCCGCGAATCTCGGCGAGGTGCTGCGCAACTACGACCGCGTGCTGATCCCCGAACTGAACCGGGGCCAACTGCGGGCCTTGGTCCGGGCGGAGTACCTCGTCGACGCGATCGGATGGAACAAGACCACCGGGCGCCCGTTTACCGTCGGCGAGATCGTCGCCGGCGCCGAGCCATGGATTTGACCCCCGCAAGACCTTTTCCGCAAACGACCCCTGCCGTTGACCGTTGACGGTCGATCTGCCATGTCTGCCGACCTGCCCGCTCCCGCCAAGCTCACTCCCGCCGACTACGCCAGTGCCCAGGACGTTCGCTGGTGCCCGGGCTGCGGCGACTACGCGATCCTCGCCCAGATGAAGAAGGTCCTGGCCAACCTGGGCATCCCGAAGGAGAAGCTGGTGTTCATCTCGGGCATCGGCTGTTCGAGCCGGTTTCCTTATTACCTCGACACGTATGGGATCCACTCGATTCACGGCCGCGCGCCCGCCGTGGCCACCGGATTGAAGGCCGTGCGGCCCGACCTGTCGGTTTGGGTGATCACGGGCGACGGCGACGGTCTGAGCATCGGCGGCAACCATCTGCTGCATTGCATCCGCCGCAATCTGGACATCAACATCGTGCTGTTCAACAACCGGATCTACGGCCTGACCAAGGGCCAGTACTCGCCGACCTCGCCCTTGGGGCAGGTGACCAAGAGCACCCCGATGGGCGCGATCGACAACCCGCTGCACATCCTCTCGGTCGCGATCGGCTGCGAGGCGACCTTCGTGGCGCGCACCGTGGATGTCCACGTCCAGCACCTGTCCATGTGCCTTCAGCGGGCGGCCGAGCACCGCGGCACGTCGTTCGTCGAGGTCTACCAGAATTGCGTGGTGTTCAACGATGGGGCCTTCGAGTACGCCACGGACAAACAGCTCCGCAGCGAGCACACCCTCGAGCTGGAGCACGGCAAGCCGCTGGTCTTCGGCAAGAACCGCGACAAGGGCATACGCCTGAATGGTCTGGAACCCGAGGTCGTCGCCTTGGGCAACGGGGTCACCGAGAAGGACCTGCTGGTCCACGACGAGAAGGCCCCGCAGCCGAGCCTGGCGTATCTGCTTAGCCGGATGCACTACCCCGACTTCCCCGAGCCGATCGGCGTGTTCCGCGCCGTGGACCGGCCCAAGTACGACGAATTGCTCAACGCCCAGGTCGCCGCCGCCATGGCCAAGCAGGGGCCGGGGGACCTCGAGGCGCTGTTCAGCTCGGGCGACACCTGGGTGGTCGAGTGATCGCGCGGGCGCCCCGGGCGAGGGTGCCGCCTTGTCGTCTTGCCACGGGGCTGCCGCCCTGGCATATTGCGGGTATGGCGCAGCAACGGAGTCTGTTCGGCGACGAGCCGGCCCCCTGGGAGCAAGACGATCAGGCCGACGAGTTGGTCGCCACGGTCGTGTTCGCCGGGGGCCCGGCCGGGCAGTTCCACTACCGGGTACCGGACCGCCTGGCCTTCGACGCGGAGCCGGGGCGCCGGGTGCGCGTGCCCTTGGGGCGGGGCGACCGCCGCGTGATCGGCTACTGCGTGGCGGTTCAGCGCAAGCCCGCCGGACGCAAGCTCAAGCCGCTCGAGGCGGTGATCGACCCGCAGGGCCTGCTCTCGCCCGCCATGCTCGACCTCACCCGGTGGATCTCCGAGCACTATCTGTGCGACTGGGGCCAGGTGATCGATTCGGTGGTTCCGGCGGGCGTGCGGCACCAGGCGGGCACGCGACTGGCCACGTACTTGAGCGTCGAGCCCGACGTGGCCTCGCGCCTGGGGGACATGAAACTGCCGAAGGTCCAAGCCCAGGTGCTCGCGGCGCTGGCCGCCAGCGACCGTCCGTTGACGCCCTCCGAGTTGTGCCGCATTGCCAAGTGCTCGCCGGCCCCGATCGCGGCCCTGCGGGGCAAGGGGCTCCTTCGCGCGCGGGCGCGCCGGGTCAATCAGGACCGGCAGTCGGCGCCGCGCGCGCCGCGTCAAGCGCCCTTGACGCTGAACGCGGACCAATCGCGGGCGCTGGAGACGATCCTGGCCGCCCTCCATGCGCGGGAGCACCGGACGATCCTCATCCACGGCGTGACGGGCAGCGGAAAGACCGAGGTCTACATCCAGGCCATCGAGGAGGTCGCGCGGTTCGGCCGGCAGGCGATCGTGCTCGTGCCCGAGATCAGTCTCACCCCCCAGACCCTCGAACGCTTCCGCTCGCGGTTCGACGGGGTGGCGGTGCTCCACAGCCATCTGAGCGACGTCGAGCGGCACCACCAATGGCAGCGGATCGCCTCGGGCGAGGTCCAGGTGGTCGTGGGCGCGCGGAGCGCGGTCTTCGCCCCCACGCCGCATCTGGGGCTGATCGTGCTCGACGAGGAGCACGAGTCGTCGTTCAAGCAGGAGACGGCCCCGCGCTACCACGCCCGCGACGTCGCCCTGTTCCGCGCGCGGGCCGAACGCGTGCCGCTGGTGTTGGGCTCGGCCACGCCGTCGCTGGAAAGCTGGCGGCGGGCGCGGGCGGGCGAGGCCACGCTCGTCGAAATGCCGCGGCGCGTCTTGGGCAGACCGCTTCCCGTGGTCGGCACGATCGACCTCCGCGACGACGAGCACGCGCGGCACTCGCGCGGGGCCATCAGCCGGCTCTTGCACCAGGCCATGCGCCAGGCCCTGGACGACGGGGGCCAGGTGATTCTGCTATTGAACCGCCGCGGCTATTCGACGCACATCCAGTGCCCGGCCTGCGGCCACGTGGTGCGGTGTCCCGACTGCGACGTGGCCTTGACCCACCACCGCACCGAACAGATCGCCTTGTGCCACTACTGCGACCACCAGGTGCCGGCCCCCGAAGCCTGCCCCGAGTGCGGCTTCGCGGGAATTCACTACAGCGGCCAGGGCACGCAGCGGTTGGAGGCGGAAGTGCGGGCGCGGTTCCCCGGCGTGCCTTGCCTGCGCATGGACACCGACAGCATGCAGCGGCCCGGCAGCCACGAGAAGGCCCTGGCCGCGTTCCGCTCCGGCCAGGTGCGGATCCTCCTGGGCACGCAGATGATCGCCAAGGGGCTCGACTTTCCGAACGTGACGCTGGTGGGCGTGATCAACGCCGACACGGCGCTGCACTTTCCCGATTTTCGCGCGGCCGAACGCACGTTCCAACTGGTCACCCAGGTGGCGGGCCGGACCGGCCGGGGCGACAAGGGCGGACGGGTGCTGGTGCAGACGTACAACCCCGAGCACCCCGCCATTGTCGCCGCGGTACGCCACGATTTCGCCGCGTTCGCGGCGACGGAACTGCCCATTCGGGAAATGCTTCGATACCCGCCCTTTGCGAGCATGATCCGCCTGGTGATCCGAGGGCCGGTCGAGCCGCGCGTCAGCGAGTTCGCGGCCCACCTGGCCCAGCGTCTCGCCGCGGCCGTCCACGAGCGCTCACCCGATGCCCGGGTGCTTGGTCCGGCCCCGGCCCCGTTTGCGAAACTCCGGGGCCTGTACCGCTTTCAAATCCACCTTCAGGGACCCGACGGCGATGCGCTGCGCGGGGCGGTGGTCGCCGCCACGGCCGGCCTCAACCCCCCCGACGACCTCCAGTGGATCGCCGACGTGGATCCGATCGACATGCTGTAGATCGGGCAGTTGTCCGCGCTCAGGGAGCGGGCGCGCCTTGGCTTGTCGCCGGCTTGGGCCACTTCAGGTGCTTGTGAAGGAACTCGTACGTCCCCTTGCCGTGGATCGTGTGGGGGCCGACGAAGAACTCGATCTCCGTGCGGTCGGCGATGCCTAGCCGGGCGGCGTAGAGGTGGCGGACCTTGGCATACTCGTAGGCCACCGCCTCGTCGCTCGAGACCCCGTCGAAGTGCCCCCGCTCGACCATGAACGGCCGCGGGGCAATCAAGGCCGCCATTTCGGCGTAGTTGAATGTGTGGCCCAGATCGAACTCGAAGATCTCGTATTCGCCCGTCCAGACGTAGCTGTACGGGGCGCGGGTCGAGGCGTTCTTCCACACCCATTCGTTGAAGTCGGCCGAGCAGATCGACAAAGCGTAGTCGGTCACCAACGCCGGCACGCGCATCGCCGTCTTGCCGCCGTACGAGAGTCCGTAGAAGCCGATCCGGTCGGGATCGACAAAGGGCAGCGTCTGGAGCCAATCGACGATCTGCTGGTGCTGCGGCGTGATGATCGAGAAGAGCGTCTTCTTGATCGGGTTCGCCTTGCGCTGGAGCGTGCGGAAGCGATCCTGGAACAGGTAGAGGTTCTGCGGGGCGAACGTCACGAACCCCCGCTCGGCCAGCTTCGCGGCAAAGTCGTGGTACGCGGGATGATCGTTGAGGAAGGTATCGGTCGGTCGCCCTTCGAGGCCGTGCTGGCAGACCACCACCGGCCGCTTCTCGCCGGGCTTCTGATCCTTGGGCAACAGCAAGACCCCGTAGGCGATCACGTCGGGGAACACGTCGAGCACGACTTCGTACCCGGTCCATTTCGGTTGGTCGTAGGCCTTGCGGGTCCGAGGGTTTGCCGGCAGGGGCTTGTACTCGAACCGCCCGATCACCTCGTCGTAGAAGAACTGCCGGTAAGGCTCGGCCGACTTCTGGTACTTGTCGAGCGACGAGGTGTCGAGCTTCTTCATGAACTCGGCCCGCACGTAGGCGCTTTCCGAGAGCAGCCATTGCGTGTGGCGGTCGATCTGGTGCATTTGCCGGGCGTGGCGTGCCTCGAGGGCGAAGTCCTTGCGGAGGACCTCGGGCGCCGGGCCGCTTGGGGCAAGCGGTGAGCCGCCGGCCAGGGCCGCCAAGAACGACCGCGCCGCGCCGCCGAACGGGCCCGAGCCGTCTCCGCTAACGATCAGTTCCCTCGGCGCGGAGGCAAGCGCGCCGGTGACGTTCGCGATCCGCCCGAATTCGCGCCGGACGTCTTCGAGGGGAGGCGTGGTCAGCCGGCCCGGCCCACCGCCCGTCCCGGGAGGCACCACGACCTCGGGGCCCTTGGCCGCCTCGACGATCAGCGTGCGCGGGGCCACCATCGCCGCCAGCTCCGCGTCGCCGAAGCGTTCCAGCAGGCCGAACACGTTGCGGTAGATCGGCTCTTGCCAGACGCCTTCTCGCGGGCCGAAGTAGCCGCTGGTGCAGACGGCGTCGATCCGCGGATCCAGAGCCCCGGCGTAGAGGGCCAGCATGCCGCCCTCGCCATAACCCATCACGCCGATTCGCGCTTCCGGCCCGCCCTCCTTGGCGAACCAGTCGACCCCGGCCAGCACCTTCTGTAGCTCGTAGCCGATCAGGTGCCGCCCCATTTCGAATGCCGGGCGGTACAGGTACTCGCGGTTGGTGAGCTTGCGCACCGAGACCTGCCGGTTGATCAGCATCGGCACGAGCACCCGGCAGCCGCTCTCGGCCAAGCGCCGGGCGAACTGCGACTCGGGCTCGACGCCCGGCAGGAGGCCCGCGAGTTGCTCCGGCGTCTGATCCGCGTCGGGAATGGCGATCACGTCGGCGACCGGTTTGCCCTCGGGGACCAGCAAGAGCCCTTCGCCATCGACATCGCGCAGCGCGGGCCAGCGGACCGCGAAGACCTGGTAGCCTTTTCCGCGGGCCACCAGCGCCGGGTCGCGCGTCGTGCCCACGAGTTCCGGGGCGTCGAAGGGCACGCGGGCGTCGCGTACCCCAAGGATGTGGGCCAATCGCTGGCGCAGGGGTTCGAGCGAGGCGGTGTACTTCTCAGGCGACGAGGCGTCGATCTTCCAGAACGCGGCCCGACGCTCGACCGATTTGGCGATCTCGCCAAGCAGGAAGCGGTCCACGCCATCGACCAGACGCGAGGCGATGTCGCCCTCCCAATCGAGCGGCTGCGTGCCGGAAAGCGGCGTCGGCTCGACCGGCTTCGACGGCTTGGCAGCCTCGGCGGCCCACAACGCGGCCGACCATGCCAGGACGAGGATCCATGCACCGAGAAAGGCGAAACCACGGCATTTCATCGTCACGGCTCCTTGAGCTTGGGGACGCGGAAGACGCGGCCATCTTACCGCGCCGGGTCGGCGGGAACCACCCGGCAGGCCGAGGTTCACAAGACCGGCCGCAACACGCGGTGCGCGGCCAGCGCGATGCCGGCCAAGGTGAGGTGCGGCACGTGCCGCGCCGCGGGGCCCAGAAGATCGGCCACCACGGACCCGGCGCCGCCGGTCAGAAAGACCTCGGCGCCTGCCGAGGTGCCCGCCGCGAGGCGATCGACCAGTTCGCGGATCGCGCCCAAGGTCCCCCAGAACAGCCCCGACTGCATGGCCGCCACCGTGTCCTTGCCCAACGCGGGCGGAGGGCAATCCAACTCGGACACGTCGATCAGCGGAAGCAAGTCGGTGAACGTGTGCAGGGCCTGGGCCGACATGGCGATGCCGGGCAGGATCGCGCCGCCCTGGAACGCCCCGTCGGCCGAGACCAGATCCACGGTAATGGCCGTGCCCACGTCGACCACCACCGCGGGACGCCCGGGCTCGCGCAGCCGGTTGGCCGCCGCGGCGTCGAGCAGGCGGTCGATGCCCACCATGTCGGGCCGAGGCAAGGCGACGCGAAGCGGCAGGTCGCCCGCGGCCAAGAGCGTGATCGGATCGTCGGGCCGATGATCGCGCAGCCACTCGATGAGCCGCGTGGCGGCAGGCCGGTTGACGCTGCCGATCCACCACCGGAGGCCCGCCGGGGCGTCGCCCAGCCACTTGGCAAGTCCCTCAAGCTCGTCGCCATTGGCCAAGGCGACGGTACGTTCGGGGACGGGCAGCCGATCGCCGACCTCGCCCGCAAACCACCCGAACTTCGACCGGTTATTGCCGATATCGACCGCGATGAGAGGGAACATCATAGGTTAAGCCGCCGGGCTCCGGCCGGGGGTCGCCTCCGGGCCCTTGCGTCGAAAGACCAGTCCATTTGCACATGCCCGCTGATGATTGTACCGTTTCGGGCTCCCTGGATCATCGCGCGAAGGCCGACTTGCCCAAATGCTCGTCACGCCCGACAATTCGAGCATGGAAACGATCTATCTCGACCACAACGCGACGACCCCGACGCGGCCGGAGGTCATCGAGGCCATGGCGGCCGTCTGGGGCCAGGGGCTGGCCAACCCGGCCAGCCAGCATCAGCCCGGGCAGCGGGCCCGGCGTCTTCTGGAGGACGCCCGGGAGGAAATCGCGGCCATCCTCGGCGCGAACTTGACCTGCCTCCAATCCGATCGCCTGATCTTCACCAGCGGCGGCACCGAGGCCAACAACCTTGCCGTGCTGGGAATCGCCCGGGCGAGGTCGGGCGGCAAACCCGGCCGGGTGGTCGTCTCGGCCATCGAGCACGCCAGCGTGCTCGAGCCCGCCCAGCACCTGCTCGACGACGGATGGCGGGTGGATACGCTTCCCGTGACGACGCAGGGCGTGGTGCGCGTCGATCGCCTGGCCGAGTTCCTTTCGCCCGACACGGCATTGGTCAGCGTGATGCTGGCCAATCACGAGACGGGAGTCCTTCAGCCCGTGGCCGAGGTGGTTCGGCTCTGCCGTGGCGCGGGCGTGCCGGTCCACACCGACGCGGTCCAGGCGGTCGGCAAGATACCGGTCGGCTTCCGCGACCTGGGCGTGGACGCGATGACGGTCGCGGCCCATAAGTTCCAGGGGCCGCTGGGCATTGGGGCCCTGGTGCTTCGCCACGACACGCCCATCGCCCCGTGCCTGTTTGGGGGGCATCAGCAGTCGGGCCTGCGGCCGGGCACCGAGTCGGTCGCGCTGGCGATGGGGATGCTCACCGCGCTGCGGCTTTGGAAGGAGGAGCGGGAAGAGCACGCCCGGCGACTGACCGCGCTGCGCGAGCGGTTCGAGCGAGGATTGAGCGAGGGTTACCCTGGGCTGGTGATCAACGGCCAACAAGCCCCGCGATTGCCTCAGACCGCCAGCGTGGCCTTTCCCGGCCTCGACGGGCAGATTCTGCTCTTGGCCTTGGACATGGCCGGCGTGGCGTGCTCGGTCGGTTCGGCATGCTCCAGCGGCTCGACCGAACTCTCGCCCACGCTCCTGGCGATGGGCCTCCCGAAGCCGGTGATCGCCTCGACATTACGCTTCAGTCTCGGGTCCACGACCACCGCCGAGGAGATCGACGAGGCGATCCGGCGCATCCTGCACGTGGCGAATTCGCTGCGGCAATGACGTGGGGCCCGGTTCCTCGGCGCCATGACGGCCGTTCACCAGAGCGACTTCGCGGCCGAAGCCGCCCACGCCAAGGGGCCCCACCAGAGGAAAAAGACGACCAGCGGCACGGTCATGGCCAACGTGTACAACCCGGCGGGCGAAGCCAACGGCACGGCCGCGCGGGGCCCATTGCCGCCCTCGGTCACGGCCATCACCCGCACCACCTTCAGATAATAGAACAGACTCAACACCGTGTTCAGCACGCCGACGAGCAAGAGGCCCACCAGGTTCGCGCTGAATAGCGAGAGGAAGATGGTGTACTTGGCCGCGAACCCGGCCAACGGCGGCAGGCCCACGAGGCTGAACAGGAGGATCGCCGTGCAGACGACCAGCCCGGGCGACGTGCGCACCAGGCCCGCGTAGTCGGCGATCTCTTCGCTCCCCAGGGCGTTGCGCAAGAAGGCCGTCACCGCGAAGGCCCCCAGGTTCATGAACAGATAGATCGTGGCGTAGAAGGCCATTGCGGCCAGGGCATCGCGGGCCAATTCGGGGTTGGCGTTGCCGACGGCCACGGCGGCGGCCACGGGCATCATCAGATAGCCGGCGTGCGCGATCGTCGAGTAGGCCAAGAGCCGTTTCATGTTCGTCTGGCCGTAGGCCGCGAGGTTCCCGAACGTGCATGTGATGGCCGCCAGGAGCATCACCAGTCCCACGACGAGCGTCGGCTCGACGCGCCCGAAGGTCGTCGCCAGCCGGGCCAAGAGGGCCAAGGCGGCGGCCTTCGAGGCCACCGAGAGGAAGGCGCCGACCTCGGCCGCGGCCCCTTCGAACACGTCGGGGGTCCAGAAGTGAAAGGGCACCGCCGACAGCTTGAACGCCAGGCCGACCGAGAGCATCAATCCGCCAAGCACCAGCACCACCTGGTACGTGCCGACGTGGCCTTGGAGCATGGCGGCCAGTTGGGAGGCCATCGTGGGCAGGTGGGCCGAGCCGAGTGTGCCCACCAGAAGGCTGATGCCGTACAGCATGACCCCGGCCGTGGCCCCTCCGAACACGGCGAACTTCAGGGCCGCCTCGCTGCTTTTCGCGCGGTGCTTGAGGATCCCGGCCAAGGCATACGAAGGGACACTTGCCATCTCGACGCCCAGGAACACGACAAGCATGTGATTGGCCGAGACCATCAGGCACATGCCCAAGGCCGCCCCCAGAACGAGCACGAAGAACTCGGTACGGTCCTCGCGATGGAGGAACCCGGAGATCCGCACGAACACCGCCAAAAGGGCCACGGTGACCAGGACGAGGCTCCGCATGTACATCGCGAAGCCGTCATCGACGAGCATCCCCGTGAAGATCTCGGTGCCCAAGCGCGGGCCGGCCAGGGCGTCCCACGGCGCGGCAAGGAACAGCGCTGAGAGCGATCCGGCCAGGGCCAGCCAGAGTGCATCGACGCGCCGGGCCGTGTCGATGGTCTTCACCACGAGCATGACGACGATCGTGGCGCACAGCGTCAACTCGGCCCGAAACGCCCAAAGCGAGGTCCGCACCGTGTCGTCGACGAGTCGGTCGATGAGGTCGTAGAGGGTCACGGCCGGGCGGTCTCCTCAGAGTGGGCGACGGAGAAGCGGGCAGGAGCAATGGGCCCCCGCACCCCCGGCCCCTCTCCCGCTTG
>JANLFZ010000579.1 GCA_024653385.1 Thermoguttaceae bacterium
TTGCGCTTCCTTGCTCTCTCATGTTTGCCCAACTTATTGTTTTACAGGCCCTTACACCTGGCGTTCGTCGAGCGTCGCCAAGGTGGCGGCGATCACCTGGAAGATTCGTTCGGGCGAGGCCATCCGGCCGGGCCCCACGGCGCCGCAACTGAGATAGCCTTCCTCGGGGTCGATCAACACGAACCCGTCGTCGCGGAGCCGGCGCACGTTTCGTTGGACCGCCGGCTTGTTCCACATCTGGCTGTTCATCGCCGGGGCGAGGATCATGGGGCCATGGAACGACAGCAAGAGCGTGCTGAGCAGGTCGTCGGCCAGGCCCCATGCCGCCTTGGCCAGCAGGTTCGCGGTGGCCGGCGCCACGCAAAGGACCTCGGCGGCGTCGGCCAACTCGATGTGCGGGTGGGCGCCCGGGCCGAACACGTCGGTCCGCACGGGCCGGCCGGTGAGGGCCTCGAAGGTCTTCGGGCCGACCAGTTGAACGGCCGACGCGGTCATGACCACGCTGACCTCGGCCCCGGCCTGAACCAACTGGCTGACCAGGGCCGCGGTCTTGTACGCGGCGATTCCGCCGGTAACGCCGATGACCAGGCTGCGGCCTCTCATTCGTCGAGATCCATGGCGGGCGGTCCGCCCCGGCCCGGTTCCGGCGTGCGGATGCGCACGTTCTGGTCCACGTCGAGGTAGATCTTGTCCTGCAAGATCTCTTGGATGACGATCTTCATCTTGTCCGGCGTGTGCAGGTGGACCAGGGGCGGCGCGCCTTTCTGGAGGGCCACCAGCCGCTTCTGAATCAGCGTCGACAGCTTGAAACGCCCGCCCACCTTGTTGACGATTTGCTCTTCGCGCAGTTCATCAATCATGCAGTTCGCCTCCGCGGTGACGAACGAGAATGTCGCAGATTTCCCGCACGGTACGGTCCAAGTCGTCGTTGACGACGTGAAAGCGATACCACTGCGATTGGGCCAGTTCGTCGCGGGCGCGGGCCAAACGCTGTTGGACGGCCTTTTCCGATTCGGTTTGCCGCCCCCGCAACCGCGATTCGAGTTCATCCCAGGAGCCCGGCTGGAGGAAGATCGTCAAGGCGTCCGGATACTTGCGGACGACAGCCGCCGCGCCCTGGATGTCAATTCCTAAGACTACCCAATTTCCGGCCTCCAGGCCAGAGGCCACGGTGCGGGCGAGCGTCCCGTACCAGTCGCCTTGACCGTACACCTCGGCGCATTCGAGGAACTCCCCCGCGTCTTGGAGGCGGCGGAACTCCTCTCGGGAGAGGAAGTGGTAGTCCACGCCGTCGGTCTCTCCGGGTCGCGGAGCCCGCGTCGTGGCCGAGACGCTCCGAACCAACGGCAGCGGACAAACTTGCAGCAGGCGGCTGAGCACCGTCGTCTTGCCCACCCCCGACGGCCCCGAGATCACCACCAGTCTGCCGCGAGCGCCTGCCATGGTCATTCGATGTTCTGGATCATCTCGCGGATCCGTTCGAGGGACGACTTGATTTCGATCACCTGCCGGGCGATCTCGACGTCGTTGGCCTTGGAACCGATCGTGTTGACCTCGCGGAGCATTTCCTGGGTGAGGAACTCCAGCTTTCGGCCCGAGCTTTCGGGCCCGTCGAGAAACGACCCGAACTGCTCCAAGTGGCTCCGTAACCGCACGATCTCTTCGGAAATGTCGCTCCGTTCGGCGAACAGGCTGACCTCCTTGATCAGGTCCGACGGATCGAGCGTCACCCCGAACTCGGCCAAGGTCTTGCTCAATCGTTCCTCGAGCCGGGCACGGTAGCCCTCGACCACCCGAGGGGCTCGCTCGGCAACCACCTCGAGACACGACGCAATGACGCGGCAATTGGCCGCCAGATCGGCCGCCATGGCGCGACCTTCTTCGGCCCGCATCCGGTCCATGTGCTCGATCGCCGCCTGAAGGGCCTCGTGGATCAGGGGCCAATCGGTGTCGGCGTGGATGGAACGGTTGGTTTGCTCGTCGATGACGCCCGGCAACAAGAGGAGGTTTTCGAGGGAAATCGGGCCATCGAGGCGCCAATCGCGCGCCAGGGCTTCAAGCTGCTGGCGGTAGCCCGCCAGGACGGCCGTGTTGATGCGGTAATCGTCGGGGGTATGGACCCGCTCGACCCAGACGCTTACCTGGATGGTGCCACGCCGGATTCGCTCGCGGACCACGCTTTCGATCTGCGGTTCCAGCGAGGCGTACCCTTCGGTGATGCGCAGAGAGAGTTTGAAGTAGCGGCTGTTGATGGTGCGCACTTCGACGGTGACGGCCAGGCCGTCTTGCTGCCGGTGCGCCTCGCCAAAGCCCGTCATGCTCAGGGGCAAGGCAGCTTACTCCTTGACAGGTCTCTACTTCGAGGACCCGCTGTCCTGGGAGTCCTGCTCCGAGGGACGATCGGGCGAGCCGGCCGCATCATCGGTCGATGCCGGGGCCGACTCGGCCGGGTTGGCGAAGGTGCCCTCGCCGAATCGGCTTGAGGTGCGGCCCAAAAGTCCCACGCTGGCAATGCACACGAGGATCCAGAATGCGGAGACACCGATGGTGATCTTCGTGAATAGGTCGCCCGCCTTCGTGCCGAACGCGCTTTGCCCACCCATCCCCCCAAGCGCGCCAGCCAATCCGCCCCCCTTGCCGCGTTGAATGAGCACCAAGACGATCAAGAAGATCGCCAAGAACAGCAACAGGAGCATGAGGAGGGCAGACATTGCTCGTTTCCGTTGCGAAGGTTCAGCGGGAAAGTCCGGCCACGATACCCAGAAACTGATCGACCTTGAGGCTTGCCCCACCCACTAGGGCCCCATCGATGTTGGGTTGGGAGAGCAACTCCCGGGCGTTGTCCGGCTTGACGCTCCCACCGTATTGAATGCGAATGGCCTCGGCAATCTCCCTATTGTAGCGGCCCGCCAGCACCTTGCGAAGGGCGACATGCACCTCTTCGGCCTGCGCGGGTGTGGCGTTCTTCCCCGTGCCGATGGCCCAAACCGGCTCGTAGGCGAGGACCACGCCACGGGCCTTGTCGGCCGAGACGCCCGCCAAGGCCGCCAGCGTCTGGCGCTCGACCACCACCAGGGTTCGTTCTTTCTCGCGCTCTTCGAGCGTCTCGCCCACACAAATGATCGGGACAAGCCCCCCATCGATGACGGCATGGACCTTGTTGTTGACATCCTCGTCGCTCTCGCCAAGGATGTGCCGCCGTTCGCTGTGGCCGATGACCACGTAGCGGCAACCAAGGTCCTTGGCCATGGCCACGCTGATCTCGCCGGTGAAGGCTCCGTTCGGCTTCCAGTAGACGTTCTGGACCCCCCAAGCGACGTTCGAGCCCTGCAACACGCTGGCCACCGCGTCGACATACACACTAGGGGGGATTACTGCCAGATCCGCGTGATCGACCTCTCGAGCTTGCTCGGCAACGCCCTTCGCTAGGGATATGGCCCCTGCCCGATCGAGGTTCATCTTCCAGTTCCCGGCGATCAAAGCACGTCGCATAGCGGCCTCCCATGGTCAAGGGCATCGGGTGTTGCGCGTACGTCGGCATCCGCAAGCAGCCGAAATGTCGCAAGCCACCCATGATTGCGGAACTCGGCGGGTCTGG
>JANLFZ010000580.1:0-2835 GCA_024653385.1 Thermoguttaceae bacterium
CGATGGCCTGCCTTCCCTGGAATCGCTGGCCTGATGGGCTGATCCAATGGCCGGATTCGCTCCAATGCGAAGCAACGCCCTTCGCGTCGCCCCGATTGTAGGCGGCGACGTAAGACTCCACCGCGGCCTGGATGGCGTTATGCTCCGAACCACGGTTGGGGGTCTTTGGTGCGGTTTGTGCGGCAACGGCCGGAATCAGCGCTGACGACAGCGCGAGCAGCGCCCAGGTCAAGTATCCTGCGGCTCAGCCAATCGACGCCCCCGAGCGTCGTAAACCGGCTTGGCTGAGCGAAATCCGAAAGGAAGCAAGAGGTGTACCAAAACAGAAGGATTGATGGCGATGTGCCCAACCCTTTTCGTGAGAAGAACTTGAGTAATCAGCGGCCCATCAGGGCGGCGAGATGTTGCGGCCCGCGACTCCAATATTTTGGAGATTCCCTCGCCGCTATGGTTCTCGGTCGGCCTGATGCGACGTACAATAATGGGCGAGTGGAAGGCCACGACCTCGGGGATTCGCTTTGGGCTTCACGTGCCCGTTCAAGGCAACCCCATTACCGCCGCACCAGTCGAGGGGTGCTAAATGAACGAGAAGATCGCAACGGTCGTGGCCGAGGTCCAGGCGGAGGATCGCGATATCGTCGAGTTCAGGCAGGCCTGGGAGGAGCCGCCCAGTATACGCGAGGGACTCGGCGCATCCCTGCGTTTCGAGACGCTCATCGCGGACCTCTCGTTGAAGTTTCTCAACATGCCGCATAGCGAGGTCGACCACGCCGTGGAAGACGCCCAGCGACGCGTGTGCCAGTGCCTCGGGCTGGACTGGTCCGCGCTTTGGCAATGGTCGGCCGAGTCTCCGGAATACCTTGTGCTGACCCACCTCTATCGGTCCCAGGAAGGCCCGCCTACCCCCGAGCCGATGATGGCCCAGGAGTGCTTTCCCTGGTGGCTCCAGCAACTATTGGCCGGCAGAGTGATTGCCGTTTCGTCCATCGAGGAACTGCCGCCCCAGGCAGCCCGCGACCGGGAGGTCTGGCGCCGGCTCGGCATCCAGACCACGTTGACGATCCCGTTGTCGTCGGGAGGAGGCCCGCTTCTCGGCGCATTGTCGTTCCATGACATAAAGAGGGAACGCGTTTGGCCGGAACCACTCGTGAACCGGCTTCAACTGGTCGCGCAGGTCTTTGCCAACGCCCTTGCCCGGATACGGTCGCAGCAGGAGCTGCACGAGAGCGAGGAGCGTCTGAGCTTGGCCACCGCGGCGGCAGGCGTGGGCGTGTGGATGTGGGATGTTTCGCGCGACGAGGTGTGGGCGACGGGCCCTTGGCGACGGATGTTCGGGTTCTCTCCGGAGACGGTGATCCGGTACGAGTCCGTGGTTGGGCGGGTCCATCCGGAGGACCGAGAGACGATGGAGCGTGCCGTGCGGCGCGCGATCGAGGGCCAGGGAGACTATGCGGCCGAGTACCGCGTGCTTCTGCCGGACGGCACCCAGCGCTGGATCGCGGCCCGCGGCCGGCTGTGTTCGGGCAGGAAAGGCAATCAGGTAAGGATGTTGGGCGCGTCCGTTGACGTCACCGACCGCAAACAAGTGGAGCGGGCGTTGGAAGAACGCCTGCAATTCGAGAACTTGCTCGCAAATCTCTCGGCGGCATTCCTTAGCGCGCCTTGTGATCAGATCGACAGCTTGATCGGGGCTGGCCTGAAACTGCTCGTGGAGTCGCTGGGAATGGACCGGAGCAGTCTGGGGAGGTTCACGGAGGACAAAGGCCCGTTGCTCCTCACCCATTCCTACACGGTTGCAGACCAGAAGCCCTTCCCTACGGGGGGCGTCGTCGACGACCAACTCCCGTGGTTTGTCGAACAGATTTGGCTTGGCAGGACGCTAGTCCTCAGAAACTTGCCGGACGACTTACCGGTGGAAGCAACGAAGGAGAAGCAGTTTTGCCTCGCGCAGGGCCTCAAATCGAACCTGACCATACCTCTCAAGGCAGGCGGCACGGTTTTGGGGGCTATTACCTTCGCTTTCCTACGAAAACCCTGCGAACTAGGCGATCAGATCGTTGCGCGCCTGCAGATGATCGGGGAGGTCTTCGCCAATGTCCTCCTCCGAAAGCGGAGCGATGAGGCGATACGGGCGGCGTTGGATGAGAATCGGAAGCTTCGGGAACGCCTCCAACAGGAGAATTCGTATCTGCGCGAACAGGTGACGCTCAAGTATCATCACGAACGAATCGTCGGCAAGAGCAAAGCTCTCAAGAAAGTGCTTTCCGAGGCGGAACTTGTGGCAGAGACCGACGCTCCGGTGCTCTTGCTCGGCGAGACAGGCACCGGCAAGGAACTCTTGGCGGAAACGATTCACGCGTTGAGTGCTCGGAAAGGCCGGCCCATGGTCGTGGTCAACTGCGCCTCGCTTCCGGCCACACTGATCGAGAGTGAATTGTTCGGACGGGCGGCGGGAGCCTACACGGGTGCTGCCTCCGCCCAAATCGGCCGCTTCGATCTTGCGGATGGATCGACCCTCTTCCTCGATGAAATTGGCGAGATCCCTATCGAGTTGCAGGCAAAGCTCCTGCGAGTGCTTCAGGACGGCCGTTTTGAACGGCTGGGCAGTCCGAACACCGTCGCCGTGAACGTCCGGCTCATCGCTGCGACGAACCGGAACTTGGAACAGGCCGTGCGCGATGGCGGGTTCCGGGCTGACCTCTACCACAGGCTGAGTGTTTTCCCGATCCGTATCCCTCCCTTGCGGGAGCGCCGCGAAGATATCCCGGCGCTCGTCTGGGCCTGCATCGAGAGACTCAGCCAACGGATGGGCAAGACGGTGAAGAGCATTCCGCG
>JANLFZ010000580.1:2845-3557 GCA_024653385.1 Thermoguttaceae bacterium
AAGACATCGAAGCCATGATGCGCTATCACTGGCCGGGCAATGTTCGCGAACTCCATAATGTCATCGAACGGGCGATGATTCTTTCCAATAGCCCCGATCTCGTGATCCAGGTGCCACACCTCGCTGAGCCGCAGGTGCGGCTAACGTTGAACGAGACCGCGCGCGACCAGATTCTTCGCGTCCTCGAGCAGACCGGCTGGCGGATTCGGGGCGCCGACGGCGCGGCCGCGATTCTTGGCATCAAGCCAACAACGTTGGAGGCACGCATGGCTAAGCTGGGCATCGCGCGACCGAGGCGCGACTCCAAAATGCCGTAGAATCTCCAACGGCTGGAAGTACGCGGCCCTGCGCGTTTGGCCGCGTATTCGTTGCGCAAATCTTTAGCTGGCAGACGGGTTGCGTGTTTTTCCGGCCTGACTGTTTCTGCGGCACGCCCCTTGCTTCAACAGTTGACCCGCCAGCCCCAAACCAGCCTGCTGCCGGCTAGGCGAAGCTGAGCCCGGTTGTCGGATCGCTCAGCAGGTTTGCCGATGCCCATGGCGAAGGGCGAGGGTCACCAAATGATACAAGCCTTCTTCCGTTTTCTGGCACCCAAGGATAAACGCCACGAGTTGCTCGACGTGCTCTTGTGTCTGAAAGGGCCGACCGAGTCGTTGCCGGAGTGCCGCGCCTGCTGGGTATGCCAGGATGTCGAAGACAGTCAATTGATCAC
>JANLFZ010000581.1 GCA_024653385.1 Thermoguttaceae bacterium
CCGGCGCACCAGGCCCGTTGGGAACGCGAACAGCCCGACGCGCCGTTTATCACCATCGCGCCCTTGCATTTGCGCGAGGCATTCTGGACGAAGATCGCCCGGCCGATCCGGGGGATCATGTACCACGGCTGGCAATCGCTGGTGCCGACCGACTCGCCCAGCGGTTACCGCTACACGCACCCCGAGACCCAGCACGAGTTGGCCCGGCTGGTGCGCGAGGTCGTCCAGCCGCTCGGCCCGACGCTCTTGGCCGTGCCCGGCGCTTCGAGCGACGTGGCGTTTCTCGAGAGCTTCGCGTCGCAGGTGTTCGCCCGGCGGGGCACCTACGGCTGGGGCGGCGGCTGGCTGGGCGATGCGTACCACGTGCTCTTGTACGCTCATCTTCAGCCCGAGATCGTGTACGACGAGACGGTGGCCCAGCGCGGTTTGGACGGCTTTCGGGTATTGGTGATGGCCGATTGCGACGTGCTGACGGCGAGTGTCGCCCGGCGGGTCAAGGAGTTCCAGGCCCGCGGCGGAATCGTGGTCGGCGACGAGCGGCTCGCCCCGGCGATCAAGCCCGACATCCTCATGAACTCCTATCAGCGCACCGGTCGGGCCGACCGCGACAAGCAAGCACTGCTGGCGCTGGCTGCCGAACTGCGCGGCAAACTCGACGGTCGATATCGCCGCGGCATGGATTCGTCGAACCCCGAGGTCGTACCCTACCTTCGGCGGTGGCGCGAAGCCCAATACGTCTTCGTCGTCAGCGACCGCCGCGAGTACGGCCGGTACGTGGGCCATCACGGAATCGTCATGGAGAACGGCTTGCCTTGCGAAAGTGTCCTGTCGGTCGAACGGCCCGAGGGGTTCGTGTACGACCTGGTTCGCCACGAGAACATCCCGGTGCGCAAGCAAGACGGCCGGCTCTTGTGGGATGTTCGTCTGGGCCCGTGCGACGGCGGCGTCTACCTCGTCTCTCCGCGGCCGATCGCCGGGTTGCGGATCATCGCCCCGGAGTCGGTTGGGCGCGGCCTGGGCGCACGGTGCGTGGTCGAGGTCGTGGACCCCGAGGGCCGGCCGGTCGACGCGGTCGTGCCGGTCGAGGTGACGATCCGCGATGCCGAGGGCCGCACAGCCGAGTTCAGCGGCTCGTACGCCGCGGTGGGCGGACGGCTGGAGGTCTCGCTCGACATCGCGGCCAACGACCCGCCCGGCGCATGGCGCATCGAGGCGCGGGAACTCGCCTCGGGCCGAGGTGCGCAGGCCGACCTGCGCGTGCGTGGGCTCGAAGAAAGACCGTCGCCCGGTGTGCCGTCGAAAGAGACGGCCAATCCGGTCCAGCCGCGGGGATAGGCGTTGCAGGAGAACCGACTGCCGATTCGGCGGCCCCGACCCGTGAACGGTTACACCGCGCGAAACGCGGCTTGACCGCCGGCCGGGGCGGTCTAGAATCCCCATGCGGCCTTGGCCGCGCTCGTCCGATCTCTTGTCCGCCGGAACAGTCATGTCCTCGTGATGAAGCCGAGGGTCCGCGCATGCCGTATCCCGACGCCGACCACGAGCTGGAAACCCTTTTCGCGCTCTCGCTGGAGATGCTCTGCATTGCGGGAGTCGACGGACGTTTCCGGCGCGTGAATCCGGCGTTCGAACGGACGCTGGGGTATTCGGCCGACGAGCTTTGCGCGCGTCCCTTCGTCGAACTCGTCCACCCCGACGACCGCGACGCGACGCTCCGCGAGATCGAACGGCTTCGCTCGGGCCGGGAGACGGTCTCGTTCGAGAACCGCTATCGGACCCGCGACGGCTCATACCGGTGGCTATCCTGGACGGCCAAGCCCCAAGGCGACCGGATCTACGCCTCGGCCGCCGACGTCACCCAGCGCAAGCGCGCGCAAGAGACCCTGCGCCGCAGCAAGCAGCGCTACCGCCAATTGCTCGAAGCGATCACCACGTACCGCTACACGGTCGAGATCGAAAATGGCAGCCCCGCCTGCACGGTCCACAGCCCGGGCTGCCTGGCGGCCACGGGCTATTCGCCCGACGACTTCCGGCGCAATCCTTTCCTGTGGATCGAGATGGTCCCGGAGGAGGATCGTCCCCTGGTCCGCCGCGTCGTGAACGAGGTGCTTTGCGGCAAGGAGGCCCCGCCGCTGGAGCACCGGATCGTGCGCCGCGATGGGACGATCCGCTGGATCCGTTCGACCTTCGTGCTGCACCGCGAGGACGCCGATCGCCTGGTCCGTTACGACGGCCTCGTCGAAGACGTCACCGAGCGCAAGCAGGCCGAGGAGCGGTTCCGACGGCTCCTCGAATCAGCGCCCGACGCGACGGTCATCGTCGACCAGTCGGGCAAGATCGTATTGGTCAATGCCCAGGCCGAACGGGTGTTCGGCTGGCCGCGCGACGAACTGTTGGGCCAATCGGTCGAGGTGCTCGTGCCCGGACGGCTCCGCCACGCCCATGCGGCCCATCGGGTGGCGTTCGCGGGCCATCCTCATGTGAAGGGCATGGGCGAACGGCCCGAGTTGTCGGCCGTGCGCAAGGACGGGCGGGAGTTTCCGGCCGAGATCAGCCTCGGCCCGATCGAAACCGACCAGGGACTGCTCATTTCCTGCGCGATCCGCGACTTGACCGAACGGAAACGGAACGAGAAGATGCTTCGCGATCGCGAGGTGCAACTCCTGGCGGCCCAGCGGATCCAGCAGTACCTCTTGCCCCATGCCCCGCCGGCCTTGGAAGGGTTCGACATCGCGGGAGCCATGCACCCGGCCGAGTTCACCGCGGGCGACTCGTTCGATTACATCGCCATGCCGGGCGGCGCCGTGGGCATCGTCATCGGCGACGTGGCGGGGCACGGCTTCGGCTCGGCGCTCTTGATGGCCTCGATCCATGCCCACCTCCGGTCGTTCGCCGAGGCGTGCGACGAGGTCGGCGAGGCGCTCACCCGAACCAACCGCGCCCTAGCGCACGAGATCGAACAAGACCGATTCGTCACGCTCCTCTTCGGGCGGCTCGATCCCGCCCGCCGTTCGATCGAGTACGTCAACGCGGGGCACCCGCCGGGCTACGTGCTCGATGCCGAAGGCCGCATCAAGGCCACGCTCGACAGCACCGAGCTTCCGCTGGGCATCGACGAAGAGACCAGGTATCGCTCCAGTGGATCCCTGGTGCTCGAGGCCGGCGACGTGGTGCTCTTGCTGACCGACGGAGTCCTCGAGGCCGAGTCGCAGGTCGGTGAGCCGTTCGGCGTGGACCGGGCCCTCGACCTGGTGCGCCGCCACCGCGACAAATCGGCCGCCGAGATGATCGACGCGCTCTACGAGGCGGTGCTGGCCCACTCCGCGCCCGAAAACCAGGCCGACGACATCACGGTCGTGATCGTCAAGGTCGACGCCGATCGAACGGCCAAACCGTACCTTCGCACGTATGCGGGACTGTAGCCCCGGAGATTGGCGATCCAGGCCCCTGGATGCGGCTCGCCGCACACCAACCCGAAGCGCCAGCGAGGGCATGACTGCGAGAGTTCCAAACGCTTTGGAACG
>JANLFZ010000582.1 GCA_024653385.1 Thermoguttaceae bacterium
CGGGGCATCGGGACGTTCGTCGCGGATGCTGCGAGGCGGTTGGGTCTGGTGCTTGACGATCCGCTCGGTCAGCGTGCCCTCGGGGAACGGAGGGTGCCCGGTCAGCAGGAAATAGAACGTGCAGCCCAACGAGTAAATGTCGGCGCGATGGTCCAGCTCGGGGCTTTGGGTGGCCTGTTCGGGTGCCATGTAGTCGATCGTGCCCGCCAGACCACCCTCCGGCGCGGCCCCTTTTTCCGGTTGGCTCCCGCCCGCCACGCGCGCCATGCCCATGTCGAGAATCTTGACCACGCCCTGTGGGTTGACCAGGAGGTTCGACGGCTTCACGTCGCAATGCACCATGCCCTTGGCATGGGCATGGGCAAGCCCGTCGGCCGCCTGACGGATATAATCGGCGGCCTCGAAGAACGGCAGGGGCCCCTTCGATTCGACCAGACGGCGCAGGTCCTGGCCCTCGACGTATTCCAGGACCATGTAGTAGCGGTCGCCTTCGGTGTCGACATTGTAGGCGTGAACGATGTTGGGGTGATCGAGCGCGGCTGCCGCCCGGGCTTCGGTAAGAAACCGCTCCAGCGCGGCCGGATCCTTGCCCAACTGCTCGGAGACGAGCTTCAAGGCCACGGGCCGGTTCATCATGGTGTGCCGCGCCAGGAAGACCTTGCCCATGCCCCCGCGACCGAGCAGGTCGATCAGCTTGTACTTGCCGACGAAGAACGAGGGACGACCGTTGAGCAACTGGCCGGCCTGCCACCGGGTCAGCTTGTTCTGTTGGACCAGGATTCTGGCAAGTGTCTTTGCGTCGGGCGCGCGCTCGGCTGCCTTGCGCGCCGCGGCGAGGTCGTCCTCGCCCAGGAGGTTGCTCTTGCGCAGGCTTTCCAGAAAGGCTTCCGTCGCCTCGATAACCATAGGCCCCCCAACGACTTCCGCAGTCTGACCGAAGCCCGGATCCCACTATGGTGTAGTCTAGCAGCCGCCCGCCCGATTTGCAAACGACCCGGGATGTAAACCGCACGCCGGGGGAACGGTTACGGTCCTGCCAGGGAAGAAAACCGCGGGCGCACGTCGCGGCGCGGTGGGCCGGGCCGCTTGCTCAAGAAGGCATCGTAATAGGGCGCGTTCGCGTCGACCCAGGTGACCAGCGCCGTCCAATCCTCCGGGCCCAAGCGGACCTTGTCGCGGTGCAGCGGGTCGTCCAAGAGCACGCGCACCAGCGGGCTGCGGTGCGAGCCGAACTGCATGGGCCGCGTCACATCGGCGTGGTCGAACCGGTCGGAGCAGGCCACCAGCAACTTGCCGGTCGCCTTGGTCTGACCCGGCGCGACGCCGAACAGCGTGCGGTACGATTGCATGAGCCCGTCGGTCGCCCGGGTAGCGCTCAGGTCGATCTTGCCCTCGGGACGGTCCGGCCCGTGGCATTGGGCACAGTGGCGGTCGAGCACCGGTTGCACCAGCCACTCGAACCCCAAGAGCCGGTCGGCCCCCCAGGCCGGCGGTGTGGGCGTCCGGGGCGGCTGTTCCAGCGCCCGGGCGAACCTTGCAATCGCGGCCGGGGCCTTGGCTTGCGATTCGTGACAGCCCCGACAGCCGCGCACTTCGCCCGCCTTGAAGCTCACGAACGATCGCATGCGAACGACCTCCATCTGGCGCCCGTCGAGGGCCTGGAAGTAGATCGCCGTGTCGGCAGGCACGGTGAAATGGGCTGAACCATCGGCCTCGACCGGCACCGTGCCGATCACGCGCACCGGGGCCCAGTCCTGGAAGTCGATCCGCCGCTGGCCCGCGTCGCCGGGAATGTAATCCTGCTGGCCCCGCTCGGGATCGAAGGGCCACGGCACGCGCTGGGCAATGCGCAGATGCTTGATCGTGCCGCGGGGAACGCCCACCAGACCCTCGTACACGTCGGGGACGTAGCAGGTGGCGGTCGGGCAAGGGGCGGGCTTGGCGCCGGCCGCCCTCACCCCCGGCCCCTCTCCCGCAAGCGGGAGAGGGGAGGTCCGGTGCGGACCCTGTCCCGCTGGCGGGAGAGGGGAGGTCCGGTGCGCCACCTCGGCCCCTGGCGGGAGCGGGGAGGTGATGATGGGTGGGCGCGGGCGTTGTGCCAGGGGAATGGGGAACGTGCAGGACAACAGCGGGTCGCGGTACAACAATTCGCGGTTCCCGTAGGCGTCGATCAAGTACAGTCCGAAACCGTTCGAGTCGACTCCTGCCGTGCCCGTGCAGTTGGGTCGGGCGTAGGCGTACGATACGAGAAACGCGGTTTCGCTCAGGGCCCAGGGGGTCTGGTAGAGCCCGCCCGCGTCGTTCACACCGCCTTGCGCGACCGGCGCGCCGGCCATCGGTCCCTCTTGGGGCTTGACGCCGGGGGTGACGATCGACAGGCCGGCCACCTGGTTGGTGCCCCGCGCCGGGTCGACGACCACGACCGGTCCATAGGCGAAGGTGTGGTGCCCGGCCGCGATCGAGACGAGTTTCATCGATCCGGGGATCGATCGCGTGTCGCGCAGGCCCAAGGGCGCGCGCAGGTGATGCTTGAACAGCGCGTCGGACATCGTGCCGTCGGGCCGGATTGTCCACAGGGCGTGGACTTCCATGAAGTGCCGCTCCTGATATTCCCAGTGCGTGTAGGCGATCCGGCCGTCGTCGAGGCTGTGCGGGTAGCGGTCGATGTCCTTGCTGTCGGTCAGCTTCTCGACGCGGCCCTCGGCCCGCCGGAGCACGTACAGGTTCGGGTTCGTGTGGTCGTAGGTGTCGTTGCCGCACTCGGCCGCGCGGGCGCAGCGGTCGGAGGCGAACACCACGTCGCCGTTGGCGCAGTACGTCGGCTCGAAGTCGCTCCAGTACCGGTCGTCGGTCAGTTGCACCGGCGGCGAGCCGTCCAGCCGGCACTCGAACACGTGCAAGGGTTCGAACCGTTGCCGCAGGCGGAACACGTTCGTGCCCTCGATCGCGTAGTGGGCCGTATCGACCGGCGGGGGCCAGTGAGGCAATCGCGCGTAGCTGAACACCACGCGGTCGGCATCCCACCACAGGTCGAGGCCCCACACATAGCCCGGCCCCAATCGCCCGTCGAGCACCGGGCGCACGTGCCCGCCGCGCCAGTCGTCGAGCACCGCGATATCGCCGCCGGGCTTGTGCTTCCAGGCGTAGCTGCGGGTGATGTTGCGCACCGTGTGCGGCGCGAACTGCGTGAGAAACACGAGCCGCTCGGTGCGGACCGCCGGGTTCGACAGCGCCACGTCGCGCATCGCCCGGCGGGCATCGAGCCACAACGGCCGCGCCAGCGCCAGAAGGTCCTCGGCGGACCTTCCCGGCGAAACGATCGCCGCCAACTCGCTGCGGACGCGCTGGAGTTCCGCCAGCCCGCGCCCGGCGACCTCCAGCCGCTCCGGCCCGGCCCCCGCGCGGCGGAACTCGTCGGCCATGCGCGCCGCGCGGTCGAGCATCGCGTCGACCGGATCAGGCTCGGCCTCATTGTGCCCCAGCTTGGCGTCGAG
>JANLFZ010000583.1:0-3130 GCA_024653385.1 Thermoguttaceae bacterium
CGGTAGGGGCAATTCATGAATTGCCCCTACCGAAGGGTCGTCGCCATGAACGTGGCCGCGATCCTCAATGGCCGCCACCGATCCGTTGATCAGCAGGATGCCGTGAAAGTGGTTCGGCATGACCACGAAAGCGTCCAATTCGACATTGGGGAAATGCGCAGGCAGTTCACACCAAACCGTTTGCACAATTTGGCCGAACCGACTCAGTACAACCTGATCGTTCGTAACCGAGCCCAAAATACATTGCCATTTGCGCGTGCAGATCGTCACGAAATTAGCCCCCGGTTCGCCATAATCGTGGCGTTTTAATCGAATACTTCGACGACGCCCTCGACGAGAGTCATCGGCATTTTCCCGCATTTTTAGGCCCTTTTCCTATCGCATCGCGATCCGGGGCGATTAGTAAATCGCCCGTCCAATGTTTTTCGCGCGGTATGCGTTTTCCCGGTCCGGACACGCGTACGCTACATCGACCATCACCGAACCGGCTTCCGGTAGGGGCAATTTATGAATCGACCGTACCAGTGGTGTTCCCCGTACTATGTGGAATCGCGGTAGCGGCGATTCTTGAATCGCCCGTACCGATTATCCGCCATGAATTGGCTGTACCGCCGATGGAGCCTTTGGCGTCTGACGGCTCCTAACAAAAAGTGGAGGCGACTCAGGCTTGTGACACGAGCCAGCCCGGGGCAACGTGGCAAGGGCCGGTTTGCCCATTTTAACGAAAATAGGCGCCGCTGAGCGCGCCCCGGCGAAAATAGGAAACTTTTGGCCGAGTGTGAGAACCATCGGCCGCCGTGGAAGGCGTCTGTCCAACGGATGGGCTGGAGGGCCCGGTTCCACCCGGGCCGATTAGCTTGGTTCCGTCCATTGGATGAAAAGCCGTGGTAGGCGTCGATCCATCCAGATTTCAGCGAAGCGTTAGCGTGATAAGTTTGCCTGTTCGCCCGTGGGCCTCCAGCTGACGCCGGAAGTCGGCCAGGTTGTTTTCCGCCGGTTCACGAAGAAGGTTGTCGGTGGGACGGATCACGCCTGCCGCTAATCGCTCCGCGTGCCCTGGGTGATCCGCCGGTTAATGACCACAAAACGAATCGCCTGTTCCGCCAGATTGTTCGTCGCCCTCGATGCCCGGCGTCGTGATGAAGCGGAAGTACGCTTCTCCGTTCTCGCGGAACCGCTTTGCCAGGTTTCGGGCGTGCTTCGCGTCCGGCACGCGGGTGGTGGCCCCCTTCATCACCTGCTCCCGGGCCGCCTCCAATGCCTTCTGGAACCCAGCCACAGACATCCGGGCACCGACCGAAGGTTGGTCGCGGCGATGGATCACGCCAAACAGCTCCCGCAAGGCGTCTCGCACTCGCTGGCCGTAAGCCTGGACCTCGCGCCCGGGGAGCGTCAGCAGGAACTTCACGTCGCGGATCAGGTGGGCCAGGCAGAACTGCACCAGTACGTCGAACTCCCGCATGTACTTGCGGTAGGCGCTGAAGTAGTCGCAGCCCAACACCCCGTTGAACTCCTCGCCCAGCACCTCCACCAGCACTTTCGACCCCCGCGATGTGTCGATGCGGAAAAGCCTGTAAAACTGGGCGAGGAAGCACCACGTCCAGAACTTCTGGCCGTTTTCCTTGTGTCCGGTCTCGTCGATGTTCAGCACCGGCTCGCCCGGCAGACGCTCGAACAACTCGGCATACGCGGGAGCCAACGCTTCGCTCACCTTGCCGATCAGCTTGGCCAGGTAGCCGCGGGAAACCTTCACCCGCACCACGTCGCGGAGGAACTTGCGGATGGTGGAAAACGAGGCGTGGCAGACGCCCTTCATGAAGGCCACCAGGGGGGTCAGGCGCGGGCCGAACAGCCCCGCCTTCACCACCGACTCGGTCATTGGGGCGTCATGGACCTTGCGGCAGTGCGGGCACCAGTAGGCCAAGCCTCGATGTTCTGTCAGGACGGTCGGCGTCTCGACGATTTCCACCTGCTGGAGCACTTCCGGCTCGCGCCGAGAAGCGACCAGCCTGCCGCCGCAATCAGGGCAGTAGTCGAGCGTGTGCGGCTCGAAATGGTTGACCGCCTCCGGTGGGAAGGGCGACCGCATGTGCTCGTGTCCGGGTTGCCCGCCCTTGTTGCGCTTCTTGCCGCCCTTGGCCAACGGCTTCTTCGGCTTGACGATGTCGCTCGACGGCGGCCTGGAGGAAGTCGAGGAGTCTTTGCGGGCGGCGGCCAACTGCTGTTCCAGCCGCACATCTTGTTCATGCAGCCGCGCGACTTCTTCATGCAACCGGGCGTTTTCCTCCTCCGACTGTGCGTTACGCTCCATCACGCCGAACAGCTTTGCCTCCAGATTGGCCACGCGTTGGGCCAGCCGGTCATGTTCACAGTCGCAGCTCAGTTCCCGCTGCTTCATAGGGCGGGAAAATCCGCACCCTCGCCGCCCGATCAAGACCAATCGCGAGCCCGGCAAACACAAAAATTCTGACAAATTCTTGGGGGGATTGACAAGCCAAATTCCCCTATTCAAGATGACGATAGTTGCCCCGCTGCTCTGGGGTTCCGGCGGGCATGACAAGAGTAAAAACCCCGTGAATAATCACGAAATCAGTTGAAGTAGCGGGGTGGCTATGGCCAGTCGAAAGTTATCGCTTGCGTTCGCGGTGCTGATCGCCGCACACGCCATCAATGTTGGTTGTAGCCGCAACAGTCCTCGGGAAACTGATTCGCCTGCTCTCGCCGAGCAAGTTTCAGCAATTGACGCCAAACTGGACAAGCTACGAGCGGAGCTGGCGACAAGGGATCAAGTGGCCGGGATTGAGAAGCAAGTCAAAGTGCTTGACGGGCAGATTGCCAAAATGTCCCAAGCAATTCAGAGCGCCATTTCAGAGGGTGACGATGCGACGACTTCACTTGCTGACGATACGGACTTTCACACGCAGGCAGATTTGGACGGCGTGTTGGCGAAGTTGGGCAGGACGCCCCGCGCCGAGGATATCGCCGACGCCCTGGCCGAGATCGCCAACCTCGCGGCCAAGAACATGGCGGTAGAGGAACAGCAAGGCGGCGAGAGCCTGATTCTGCCTCGAGGCGCTGACCTGTTCCTTTACCGCCATGTTCTTGGCCGCGAGGTTGGCGATCTCGGCCA
>JANLFZ010000583.1:3140-3490 GCA_024653385.1 Thermoguttaceae bacterium
AAAAGCGTTGATTTCCGGCTCGCCCATCTCCGCCGGATGCCGGACCCTGTGGAAGAAGATGAACCGTTTGATCCACTGGACATACGCATCTTCTGGGCGCGGGCTGTAGTGCCTCGTCCGAATCGCGGAGCGGACCTGATCCAGGAGTTTTGGTTTAGTGGGATTTTGGGTAAAAAAGGACATGACCGCACCCATTCATACCCATGTCCTAAGTTGCGGCTGCTCAAGTGCTCCGAGACCGGGCCACCCATTCTTCGTGGTATAAGATATTTAACTACCTTTTCTATGAATGTCAAGAAAGAAATTTCAGTACAAGAAACTGTTCGCTCCTCTCCAGAATACACGCAGGT
>JANLFZ010000584.1 GCA_024653385.1 Thermoguttaceae bacterium
GGCAACTCGAGCTGGCGCACCCGGCGGCACAGTTCCAGCCCGTCGAGTCGCGGCATCTCCCAGTCGGTCAACAAGAAGTCGGGGCAGCGGCCCCGGATCCGTTCCAAGGCTTGCTCCCCGTCGGCGGCTTGTTCCACCGCGTAACCGGCCTTCGAGAGCCAATGGGCGACGATGCGCCGCATCGACAAGTCGTCATCGGCCACCAGGACCGTCAGGGGTCCGGCGGCCACTTCGCCACCGTTTGATTCCATACTCCAAACATCCAACCGCGTCGGGTTGTCGTGGCCCGCTCGTTGAACCATAGCTTTCGCGCACGCCCCGTGCGGAGGAATCGCCCCGCTTGGCGCGCAGGGCGGCGCACGGCAGAACCGGCTCGGTCGGAGGGCGTGGTCACGCCGTTGCAAACGATAAAGTCGCTACAGCCGATAGGATGCGACGCGCGGGGGGCGGGCGCTAGACGGCCCACTCCCCGTAGATCCTGGCGATCTCGGCCTCCTTCGGGTCGCCCGCGAAAAGCACCACGCGGTACTTCAGCGAGACCGACTGGCCCGCCGACAACTGCCAGGGTTTGTCCTGGAAATTGAACGGTGTGGGCGAGATGAAGCCGTAGTCGCGGGTGAACCAGGGCGAGGGGGCCCAGGGGTTCGCCGGATGGTCCAATAGCGCGATCCCCTCGACCACGTCGCCGGCAGCCCCCTGGCGCTTGCCCCAGTAGCAGCACCAGGCCGCCTTCTGACCGAAGGTCGCCTTCTCGCCGCTTTGTCCTTCGGAGTTGACCAACGTGCCGCCTGCCCAAGGGATGATGTCGGGCGCGGCGCGCACCGCGAACAGCGAATGGTTGGTCTTCTGGACCGTGACGTCTTGGACCGCGGTCCACCGGATCTCGGCATCCACGAAGCGCAACCGGGGGTTGACGATGCGAATCGTGAACTTCCGCTGGTCGGACATGACCACGGGCTTGCCCGGCGGACGCCACGCACACCGGTCGAGAATCTCGGCCGACTCGGGCGTGACCTTCCCCAGCGTTGCCCCCTCGGACACGATCTGCCCGAGCGGCACCGGACCCTGCCAGTAGTTGGCCCCGTTGACACGGTCGCACGCGAACAGCAACGAGCGGTGGTGCGGATACGGCACCGAGGTCTCCGTCGTCAGCGACAGGCCCGACACCGGACCCGCCAACGGATAGAAATACGGGTACTTCTGCGTGGGATGGGCGCGGTAGCTGGTCACGAGGTGGTTGTTCCAGCGGACCCAAATCTGCGGTCCGTCCTGGTACGCGGTCAGCTTGTCGGCGCCGGGCTCGGGCTTGGGTTGGGCCGAGGCCCGCGACGTCAGCGCAATTCCCATCGCGGGAACGGCTGCCGCGACGGACCACCGGAGCAAATCACGTCTGGGGTACTGCTTGGTCATGGGGTTCTCCTGAGGGAGCAAGACACGGCGGCTATTTCCATGCGGCCTTCAACGCGGCCCCGTAGTCGTCGAAGGCTTGCTGAAGGCGCTCGGGACTGGCGGCGTCCTTGTGGATCCATAGCCGGTAGTTCAACCGGACCGGAACGCCGGGCGCGAAGGTCTTCGGCTTGACGCCCGGCCAGCCGACGCAGAGGATCCCGTAGTGCCGCGTCAGCCACGTCGGGGGGAAATCGGGATGGCTCGGATCGACAAAGATCGCCGCCCCGCTGGCCTCGGACGACCCGCCAAACTTGGCCGTCAGATCCGCCCAGGCCAAGGGGGTGTCGGGCAGGTCCTCCTTGGTCTTGCCAGCGGGCACCGTGATCAGCGTCTCCTTCTCCTTGCGCGGCGCATAGCGCAGGTTCAGTCCCCCATAGCTCTTACCCTCGGCGCCGCAGAGAGTGACGGGCTTGTCGACGGGCACCAGGCACAACTCGACATCGATCGCCCGGGCATCGTCCGCGGCCTCATAAACCCGCAGCCACACCCGCTCGATCATCACCTTGCGCTGGCCCACGAACCACCCGTTCTCGACACCCAACACCGCGGCCACGGGCGTGGCCTTGCGCGCGAGCCAGCCGACAAAGCGCTGTTGGATGTTGCCGTACACCCAGAGGTCGTACTCTCGGCCCTCGATCCGCACGTGCGGCCAGGCCCAGAACAACCCGTGGTGGTGGTAATGATCCTTGGGGAAACTCTCGGTGAGCGTCTCGCCCCGCAAACCGAAGATCGGATGGACGAAGCACGCCCGGCTGCGCCGCGCGTCGTTCTTCGGGATGCTCTCGTTGGTGATGACGCCGTGGTTGTAGACCAACACGGGTTGATCGCCGTCGTCCAGGGCCAGCGACTTGTCGTCCACCTCCCGGAATCGGAACTCGCCGCCCGAGGACCCTGCCGCCGCGTCGCCCGGCACGAGTTCGAACCGCCGAGGCGCGGCGTCACTTCGGGCGGGGATGTTCGCGACCAGTCGCGGCCGGCCCGCGGTCCCGTCGGAACCCGAGCCCGGCACCACCGCGGCGGGCACGGCCGATTCTTGGGCCCCCTTCTCCACCAGTCGCCAGCCTGGCGAGCGATCGAGGTTCGCCTCGTGAACCAACTCCGGAGCGATCTGGAGCGGCCCCTTGGCCGCCGGTATCTCGAGCACCGGCGGCGCTGCGGCCCAGACCACCGCGGCGGCCGGCAGCACAAACAGCCACGCGGCAAGCCAACACGCGATGCGGCGAGGCGTTGGATGGAAAGCTGGGGCACATCTCATGGGCAAGCTACCTCCAATCGAATCACAAAGTCCACACGATAAGGACGCAAGTTACTCGCGTGCAGCCCCGCGTTTGGGCTTGGCGCCACCGGCTTTGGCCTTGGCGCCGGGCGGCTTCGGTTTTTCGGGCGTCTTGCCGGGCCACGGGTAATCGCTCTTGCCTGCCGCCGCCTCGATCGGCCCGACGGGCAGCGTCTTCTGCCACGCCAGCACCTTCTCGGCCAGCCGATCGACGACTTCCTTCTGGCGATCCGCGAGGTTGTTCAACTGGGTCGGATCGCGCGGGATGTCGTACAGTTCGACCCGCGTACGATCGGGATTCAACAGCAGCTTCCAAGGGCCCTCCCGAATCGCCAGCATGGGACTGCGATGGAACGGTTCTCCGAAGACGCGGAACCGCCATTCCCACATGAGGGGTGTACGGCGCGGGCGTGTCGCGCCGCGAAGGATATCGCTGGCGTCCTCGCCGTCCAAGGCGTGTCCGGAAGGCACGGCGACTCCCGCGAACGTGCAGACGGTGGGCAAGAGATCGACGCCCGCGACGACGGAAGCGTCGTCGATGCGTCCGGCGGGAACATGTCCCGGCCAGCGCACCAGAAACGGCACGCGGACACCACCCTCATAGAGGCTGCGCTTGCGCCCGCGGAAGGGCCCGGCCGAACCCACCCCGCTATGTCCGGCATTGGTGATATGGATATCTTCGGGCCCGTTGTCGCTCGTGAAAATCACGAGCGTGCGTTCCGCCAGTCCGAGATCGTCCAGGGCGCCGACG
>JANLFZ010000585.1 GCA_024653385.1 Thermoguttaceae bacterium
GCTGCTTTTCGCGGCCGGAGCGACATTACCCTCCATAGCGTTACTCAAATCGATCGGTGGCGGAGTGATTGTCCTGGGGCTGCTTCTGGTGGTTGGATTCACCGCATGGCGCGAAAGGCCGGCCAAACGCCTCCTTCAGGGGCTGCTCGGATTGACCAGAATCTCGGGCGCGTTCGGCGACGTCTTGAGCTACCTGCGTCTGTTTGCGTTGGGACTGGCATCGGCTTCGCTGGCCCTGGCGTTTAACGATATGGCCGCGGGAATCCGCAGCTCCATGCCGGGCATTGGCCTGCTGCTGGCCCTTGTAGTCTTGTTGTTCGGGCACGCGCTAAACCTCCTGCTGGGTATCTCCAGCGGAGTGATTCACGGCTTGCGTTTGAATGTGATCGAATTCTTTAACTGGGGGCTGAAAGACGAAGGTCGTCTTTTCGCGCCCTTCCGCCGAAAGGAGGATTCCCTATGGAACTGACACTGGGTTGGGTCGGGCTTTATGCAGCCCTAGCCCTGGCGGCAATTGGCAGCATGATCGGCTGCCTCCGCGCCGGCATGGCCGCGTGCGGAGCCATGCTGGAGGTCGAGAGCGGCTTCGGCCGCTTTGTTGGGGTGGCGGCCATGCCTTCCTCGCAGACGATCTACGGGATCGTGGTGACCATGGCCCTGCCAAAGACGCTTACGGTGGCCAACTCCCCCGGCATTTTCGCTCTCGGCGCCCTTTCCGGGCTGGCGCTGATGGTTAGCGCGATCGCGCAGGGCAGCGCCTGCGCCGCCTCGATCAACGCATCCAAGAGCAAACCGGAAGTGTTTGGTATCTCGTTGGCCCCGGCGGCGCTGATCGAGGGCTTCGCGGTCTTCGCCTTCGTCTTCGCGCTGGTGCTTGCGGGCAGTCTTCCCAAATGACTCAGACCGCCTGAAGGTGTAGCGATGGCAGAAACCACGAAAACGTCCTCTGGCGTGCAGGAGTTGATCGACCGGATTCGCAACCAAGGCGTCGAGGCCGCTCGGGAGGAGGCCGATCGCCTGCTGCGCCAGGCGCGACAACAGGCGACGGAAATCGTCGCCCATGCGAAAGCCGATGCCGAGGCCATGCAAGCGAAGGCGCGGGCCGAGATCGAAGCCTATCGCACGTCGTCGATCGAGGCTCTCGGGCTCGCCGCGCGGGATACGGTCTTGGACCTCAAGGCGCGCGTCATGTCGCGCTTCGACGAGTTCGTAAAACGTTTGGTTGTCTCGGCCACGCGGGACAAGGAGTTGGTTCGGAGCATCGTACTCGTCCTGGCCGGACACGCGGCGGACGAGTTCATCAAGGACAAGGACATCGAGGTCCGGATCTCCGACAGCCTCCTGGAAGGCCAGGCCGAGCCCGTGTTCAAGGAGGAAGGGAAGCTCGCCATCCTGGGCCTTTCCAGCGACATGCTCCGCGAGGGAGTCGAATTGGCCTCGGATGGCGACATCGAAGGAGGGGCTCGCGTGCGGCTTGTTCAGGACGAATTGGAGATTGACCTGTCCGATCGGGCGATCGCCCGGATGATTTCCCAGCGGTTGCTCCCGCGGTTCAAGGCCATCCTGGAAGGGGCGGAATAAACGGAGGATGGCCATGTACTACGACCTGGTGGCAAGCCTGCCATTCCTGCCGTACTTTGAGCGAGCGGACCGGCTGCCGATCACGCGGCTTCGGCTCGACCAGCGGTTGCGACTGCTCAAGCCCGCGCACGCGGAGCAATTGGCGCGGGCGCACTCGCTGGTCCGCTGGCGGCCTGATCGCTTGCTGGGGACCGCCGACGCGGCGCAGGTAAAGGAGTACGCCGCAGTGATGGCTTCGCCGCTGGATCGGCCGCTCCGGGAATACGTGGCGTTCCGCATGAGCCAGCAGACGCTCGTTGCGGCCTTGCGGCGGAAGCGGGAAGGGTCGGCATCGTTAGACGGGACGGCGTGGGGCGCAGGTCCGTGGGTTCGCCACGTCCAACGGCACTGGGACGAACCGGACTTCCGCCTGGCCCGCGTGGTTCCGTGGCTCCTCCAAGCGAGAGACCTCTTGGCGGCCAGCGACGCGCGGGGCCTTGAGCGGCTGTTGATGGATGTCGCCTGGCGCTGGCTCGACCGCTGTGCCCAACAAAACACGTTCAGCTTCGAGGCGGTGTTCTCTTACTTCTTCAAATGGGACATTCTCCGCGCGTGGCTTGCTTGCGATGCGAACAAGGGGAAGACCAGATTCAGGGACTTGATCGACAAGGTGACACATGTCGAACAAAGCTAGCGCCATTGCCGCGAAAACGGCGACTGTTGTCCAGGTGAGAGAAAGCCTCGTGGTCATCGAGGTGGACGACCAGACGCCGGTGATGAAGAACGAGGTTGGCCACGTACGCGTCGGCAGCGAACGACTGATGGCCGAGGTGCTCCGCATCCGCGGGCGCACGGCGGACATGCAAGTGTTCGAGGATACCAGCGGCGTGCGCGTAGGCGACCGGGTTGAAATGTCCGGCGAAATGCTTTCCGCAACCCTGGGGCCCGGCCTCTTGGGACGCGTTTTCGATGGTTTGCAAAACCCGTTGGCGGTTTTGGCGGAGAAACACGGGTTCTTCTTGCCCCGGGGGGTCGCCGTGCCGCCGCTGGATCTTGAGCGCAAATGGGGCTTCACCCCGCAGGTCTCCGTAGGCTCCCGCGTCGTCCCGGGCGGTGTGCTGGGTGTCGTGCCCGAGGGGCCGTTCACCCACAAGATCCTCGTGCCGTTCGGCGAGCCGGAGCCGGTCACGGTCACGTGGATTGGCCAGGGAAACCTGACGCTCAAGGAGGCGGTTGCCCGCATCCGGACAAGCGAGGGAGCTGAGCGAGAGGTGACCATGGTCCAGCGGTGGCCGGTGCGGCGCCCGGTTCCAGGACAACTGCTCCGCCGCCGATTCGCCACGCGGCTTTACGCCGAGGAACCGTTGACCACGGGCACGCGGATCATCGACACGTTCTTTCCGATCGCCTCCGGCGGCACCGGATGCATCCCGGGGCCTTTCGGCGCGGGGAAAACCGTCCTCCAGAGTACGATCGCCCGGTATTCCACCGTGGACGTCGTCGTCGTGGTAGCTTGCGGCGAACGCGCCGGCGAGGTGGTAGAAACCATTACGCTCTATCCCGAGACGAAGGATCCTCGCACGGGCGGAACGCTGATGGATCGCACGATCATCATCTGCAACACGTCATCGATGCCGGTGGCGGCACGGGAGGCGTCGATCTACATGGGGGTCACGCTGGCGGAATACTATCGCCAGATGGGATTGAACGTGCTGTTGATTGCCGATTCCACCTCGCGATGGGCTCAGGCGATGCGCGAGACCTCGGGGCGCATGGAAGAGATCCCCGGGGAAGAGGCCTTTCCAGCATACCTCGATTCCTCGATCAAGAGCGTCTACGAGCGGGCCGGAGCGATCCGCTGCCCTGACGGCTCGCGGGGCAGCCTGACCATAATCGGAACGGTGTCGCCCG
>JANLFZ010000586.1 GCA_024653385.1 Thermoguttaceae bacterium
CCGCAAGGCGGCCGGCTCCCAGGACAGTACGTGCGACGTTGTGGTAACGCATGGCATTTCCTCGAATTGCGGGTCCAGGTACAGCCTTTGGCGTCCATCCCCTTGTATCATGCCGGCACCCGGCACTCAAGAAGGGACCGGTCGAAGCCGGTTGACACGGGCCTTTCGGCCGGTACGATGGGACATTGCTCCGAGCGCCGGACGGGTCGGCGGCCGGAGGTTCTCGTACGACGATCCAAGGGAAAGGACGGCTGCCATGCAACGTTTGTGGAAGGTGCTTCCGATCGCGGCCTTGGTGGTTCTGGCGGTGTGCTGGTCGGCTCATGCGGCGGATCAACCGGCCAAAATCAGGGCCCTCTTGATTACCGGCGACGACGTCTCGGCCCACAACTGGCGCGAGATCGCCTCCGGCCGATTCGACGTGAAGGTCTGCGAAGACCCGCTGATCCTCGAGTCGGAAACCGCCCTGAAGGCCTACGACGTGATCGTGCTGACCTTATACACGCGGGCCACCCCGACCATCACGGCCGAGGCCCAGGAGAACCTGCTTCGCTTCGTCAAGGGAGGCAAGGGCTTCTACGTCCAGCACTTGGCCAGTGCTTCGTTCGCCAAATGGGAGGAGTTCGGCAAGCTGTGCGGCCGGAAATGGGTGATGGGCGTCTCGGGGCACGGCCCACGAGCCGTGTTCAAGAGCAAGGTCGTCAACAAAGAGCACCCCATTACCCAGGGCCTCGACGATTTCGACATCGACGACGAGCTGTACGCAAAGCTCCAGGGCGACGAGCCGATCACGGTACTCGTCGAGGCCGACTCGGACTGGAGCAAGAAGACCGAACCCTTGGTCTTTGTGCGGACCTACGGAGAAGGCCGGGTGGTGCACAACGCCTTTGGCCACGATCGCAAGGCCATTCTGCACCCGACCGTGGCGAAGCTCGTCGCCCGCGGCGCCGAGTGGGCAGCCACGGGCAAGGTCGCCGCAGACCGGTAGGCGGCCGAGAGCAACCTCGCGCCGCCGGTTCCTCGGGCAGCAGCCCGGCCCCGCGGCTGTCGGGGGTCATCAGATGCTGGTAGATCGCGTAGTCGAGGTCCTCGGAGAAGAACCGGACGCGGCCGTCGCAGAACGCCAGCACGGCGCCTCCGGCATGGTTGCTCGAGGGCCGGGCGTACTCGATGTCCCGCAGGCGCCGCGCGGCGTCGCGGCAGCGATTGATCGCAGCGCACGGACCCGGCCGGCGATGCCAGACCATGCCCACGTCGGCCTCGCCCGTGTCCGTCCAAAGGCCCGCCTGGAGGTTCTCTGAAAAGAGAAGCGTGTTGGCGGCCCCGTCGTGCTGCTCGATCCACGCGCGCGAGGTCCGCGTGTTGCCGCCAGCGTGGTCGAAGAACACGCCGTGGGCCTGGGTGTCGCCATCGCCCGGCAGCCCGCAGTTGGCCACGTAACTCAGCGCCGCCGGCTCCGGGGTTTCCCGCGCGGCGGTATCCGCGGGACAGACGAGCCACGGCAGCCGGGCGGCGCCGGGCCGACCACGCCGCCACTGGTTGAACAGGTCCTCCTGATCGCGAAACGGCAGCAGCGGCACCACCCAACTGGCCGGTCGCGCCGTGGCGTCGCGCGCTTCGCCAACCGATTGAACATAGCCCGGGAAGCTCCCCTGAAGCCCTTCGTAAGCCAACGCCGCCTCGGCGAGTCTCTGGAGGTTGAATTCGCACCGGGCCCGCCGCGCCGCCTCACGCTGGCGCAAGAGATAGGGAATGAAAAGCAGCAAGACCCCGGTGAGAATGAACGCCAGGACAAGCACCTCGACCAGCGTGAGACCGTTGCGGCATCGAGAGGTCATGCGATACGTCGATAGGCGGGTCATCGGGAACGGGTGTGGTCGCGTTCGGAGACGGATGGGGCATCCGGGCGCGGACGGCACGCGCCGGTCTACGCGGGCTTGACGCAGTTCGGGTCGTCGTTGGCGGGACTGTTCACCAAGCGACCGACCGGGTAGGCCTCCATCTCGGCTTCGGGGTGGGGACGCAACACCGCGGCCACGCGTTTCGGGTCTTGCACGGCCGGGTCGAGCCACAGGGCGTAGTCCCCAGGGGCGACGATCACCGGCATCCGGTCGTGGATCGGCCGGAGTACCCCGTTCGCCTCGGTCGTCAAGAGCGTACACGACTCGACCGCCGAGTGGTTCGCGCCCTCCCAAACCTCCCAGAGTCCCGCGATGCCAAACGGCCGGTCGTCGCGAAAGCGGATGAAGTACGGCTGCTTGGCCTTTCCCTCCTGCTTCCATTCGTAAAACCCGTCGGCCACCACCAAGCACCTCCGCCGGCGCAAGGCAGCGCGAAATGCCGGCTTGTCGGCGGCGGTCTCGCTGCGGGCATTGATCATCCGGTTGCCGATCGCCGGGTCGTCGGCCCAACTGGGGATGAGGCCCCAGCGAAGCCAGGCCAGCTCGCGCGAAGAGCCGCCGTCGCCAGCCGCCACCCGCACCACCGCCACCGGCTGGCTTGGGGCGATGTTGAACCGCGGCGCGAATGGGGCCACCTCGAACAACCCGAACTGGGCCGCCACCACGCTGGCCGGAGCGCGAAGGGTGAATCGTCCGCACATGCCAACGATTGTATGGCAGGCTCGTAAGGTAGGCGAGAGCATGCCGTAGTGGGGTAGTTGAGGGACCGGGTCGCAAACCAAGGGGCCTGCAATCCAATGAGTGGGGCATACTCCGTTGCCCATTTTGCCTCTCACGTCTTAGGCCGTTGGGAAACCCGCGCGGTACGTGCGCCGGAGACCGCTCATTCCGGTTGGTCTTGACGGAATTCCCCTCATTTTTTATCCCATCGCCTGCCGATAACGTGGCCAACGTGGCGGATTCTCTGCACTGTCGCGCCACGCTCGCCGAGGGCGATGGCGGCGAAAGGACGGGACCATGCTCGTGATCATCAGCGATCTTCACCTCACCGATGGAACGACCGGGCAGACGGTCCCGCCTGGGGCGTTCGAAATCCTCGCCGAGAGAATCCAGGATCTCGCGGTCGCCGCAAGTTACCGTGTTGACGGGAGTTATCGTCCGATCGAGCGCATCGACCTGTTGCTGTTGGGCGATGTGCTCGACGTGATCCGCTCGTCGCGATGGCTTTCCTCGCCGGGGGTACGGCCTTGGGGCAGTACCGCTTCCCCCGACCTGATCGACACCGTGGCCCGAATCACGGCTGACATCCTCGAGCAAAACGATGAGGCGCTGGCCGTGTTTCGGCGGTTGGCGGGCGAACGGGGCGTGACCGTGCCACCGGCAACGCGCACGGGCAGGCCGGACCCGTCGAGCGAGGGGGAGCCCGTGCCGGTTCGCATCCACTATATGGTGGGTAACCACGACTGGTTCTTCCACCTGCCTGGTTCGAAGTACGACGCGATTCGGCAGCGCGTGGTGCGCGCGATGGGGCTGGTCCACCGCGCGGACCTTCC
>JANLFZ010000587.1 GCA_024653385.1 Thermoguttaceae bacterium
CCTGCGGCGGACTGTCGCCGCAGGTGACCAGGGCCGCCCGGGTTCTCGCGGGATCGAAGAAGATCTGCCGCCGCGCGCCGGCCTTCTCGAACAAGGGCGCCTCGTTCGACTCCCCGAGCTTCACGTCGGCGCCGAAGCGCACGAAGTGGTTGTCGGCCACGAACCGGCCGGCCACGTACGCCGGGTCCCAACGCTGGACCAAAGGCGACGGGAACCGCGCTTCGCCCAGGGTGCTCGCGGACACGGTGGGAACGGGTTCGCGCACGTGCTCGTTCATGGTCAGCCCTTGGTAGGATGTCACCGACCGGAACGCCGCCCGGGTTGTCCCCGGCGCCCCAGGGCCGTCATGTCCACAAGCGAGAACGTCATGGTGACGGATCCTCCTGCGACGGGCACGGTCACGGTGGTCGGCTCGGTCCTTCGGTCGACGAACTCGGGCAGTGCCCGCAGACAAGCCTCGAGGAATTCGAGTTCCCAAGCCAGGGGCGGACGGAACGCATAGCCGGGGTTGACCCGCATGGCATGGGGATAGGCTTCCGGCGCGGCGATCGGCCAGCCGTGCCGTTCGATGGCGTCCAGGTCGCCGGCAGCCAATTCGAACTCCTCGCCGTAGGTGATCGACAGCGCCGAGATGGCGCGAACGCCCTCCTCGTCTTCGCCATCCTGTTGGAATAGGATGCGGAGCGACTCGAAATCGTCGTAGGCGACCAGACCGACGGTCACCCCCGACTGCCCCATGATCACGGCGTACCACGGGCTTCGGCCCGGCTTGTCGGTTTCGATCTTGATGACGGTGTCGCCGGGAATGCGCCGCCACGGCGCGCGCCGGTAGAACTCGGCCGCGGCCTCGAAGTAGGCGGCCACCTGACCGAGCGGCATGCCCGGCACGTCGACCAGCGCCGTCTCCTGCTCTCCGTGGGTAAGGTGTTTGGCGAGGTCGGCGAACGCGGCGTCCGCCGCGTCCAGCCGTCCCACCGCCGTTTCCACCCCGATGGCCTCAAGCCGCGGGCGCAGGGCCGCGGCGCGTTCTTCCGAAGCGACCGTGACCGCGCCGGGACGACGGGCCTCGCCGACGGTCGGGCCGGCCATGGCCGCGGCGAGAGTCCTCCAAAGCATGTCGTCGGGCGAGTCCTCCGCGGCCAGGTCGTGCCCCAGAACCGTCCCCTCGGCCACGTCCAGCACCAGCGCGGCCCAAGGCCGCTGGGGTTTCTCGTCGCCATCGAGCCAGACGGGAAGACGGCGGACATCGGCCTGCCAGGTTGCGAGCGGGTCTTGGGGCAATTCGGCAAGCTGCGACGCGTCGATGGGTTGCGCCTCTCCGGCCGCGTGCGGATGCGGCGGGCCGGCCTGCATTAGATCGCGCTCCAAGAGCGGTCCGACCTCCTCCAGGCGATCGCACAACCGGCACTCGACGCCGAGTTCTTGAAGCTTCGCCTTCCACTGCGTCCAGTACTCCTTGCGCCGGACGCAAATCCGTTCGGGCCGGTGCGGGTCCTCCGAGCCTTTGCGCATGGCGCCCACCACTTCCTCCCAGACCGCGGCGGCGTTGGGGCGTTCGGCTCGGCCATCGAGCACCAGGAGGTTATGATCCGTCACGTTGGCCACGACCACCAGCCACCCGGCGGGTTTGCTGCGTTTGCCGCCGTCGTCGGAGGCGATCGGCCCCGCATCGACCTCCCACACCTCCCCGGCCTCTAGCGGCAACCGGAGCAGGGCTTGCCGAAGCGTCTTCCAGGCGGCCTTGGGGCGCTTGGGTGGTTCGGGCAGACCCAATCCCAGAGTCTGCCGCACCCACGAGATCGCGCCCGGCGTGTTCCGCCACCCGCTCAGAGCGCCGGCCACGTACAACACCGCCTCTTCCTCGCTTCCCGGGGTCACGTACTCCGGCATGTCGCCAGGCAACATGCGGTTTCCCACGAGATACTCGGGAACGTGCCGGTTGGAACGCTCCGCCTGCCTGAGGGCCTTGCGCGCCCGGGCCGAGTCGCCCTCGGTCCGAAACGCCAGCAGGGCGCGAGGATACGCCATGTTCGGCGACGGGTCGTCGTACCGCTCGAGAAGTTCCCGGAGTTCCTCGTGCCGCTCCAGCTCGAGAAGGGTATCGGCCAGAAGCCAGCGGACTCCCTGCGGATCGTCCGGGTTCAGGCGAAGCAGTTCGCGGTAGTGCTCGGCGGCCTGTTCGCATCGGCCCATGGCGGCCAGCGTCCTGGCCAGGCCGAATCTCGCCCGCACGTACGGCCGTGTTTCCAGGACGCGCCAGAAGTGTCCCTGGTGTTCCGCAAACGCCTTCGGATCCAACGACCGTTCGGCGGCGGCCATCGCCTTCTCGTACAGCGCCAGCGCATCGTCGTTCGAGCGCGCGTGCTCCGCCAGCAGCGTGTAGGCGTCGGCGCAGTCCGGCCAGATTCGAAGGGCCTCTCGCGCCAGGCGGGTCCGCGTGTCGGGGTCGCGCTGCGCGAAAGCCAAGTCGAGCACCTCCTGGGCCAGCCCTTGGGGCGAGTCTCCCCCGGGGGACGCTCCGAGAAGGTCCCGCACCGCGCGTTCCAGGGAGCGCCTGTCAGGCGGCAAACGCCCGGCTTCGTCGTCCTGTCGGCGCCGACGCCGGTGGTCGCGCCTCGGTTTCTTCTTCGCCATCGTAGGGCTCCTTGGGGCGGAACGATATCATTGTATCATGCCTCGACGGTTCCGCCACAGGCCCAGGGTCAGGGCCCTGGACGACCGCCGCGGCCGCCCAGTACGATATCCTGCGACCCACCGAAGCCTTCGGATTGCCGGAACCTGTCGCATGCCTCGCCGTAATGCCTGGCTTCTTTTGGCGTTGATCGCTGTCTGCCTGCCATGCCGCCTGCGCATCGACCGGTACGGCGCGATTCTCAGCTATGCCATGACCGAGATCGAGCGACGCGCGCTGAGCGCGACGCCGCCCGAGGAACTGTTCGAGGCCGCGGTCTCGGGAATGATGGACCGGCTGAAGGATCCCCATTCGGTCTACATCAGCGCCGACGAGTTCACCCGGTTCCGCCAGACCTTGGACCAGGAGTTCGGCGGGGTGGGGATCGAGATCGTGCTCGATCCCGACACCAAGCAGCTTACGGTCGCCTCGCCCCTGTACGGCACGCCCGCGTTCGCCGCGGGGATCCGCCCCCGCGATCGCATCCTGCGGATCGACGGCAAGACCACCCAAGGCATGTCGCTGGAAGACGCCTCGGCCGTGCTCAAAGGCCGACTCGGCACCCCGGTCGTGCTGTTGATCCAGCATGAGGGCGAGGAGCAACCGGTGGAAGTTCGGATCGTGCGGGCGAAGATCCAGGTCGACAGCGTGCTGGGCGACATGCGCCGGCCCGACGGCACCTGGCAGTTCTTTCTCGAAGGGCACGACCGCATCGGGTACGTGCGCATCCACCAGTTCGGCGAGCGGACGGTCGAGG
>JANLFZ010000588.1:0-1174 GCA_024653385.1 Thermoguttaceae bacterium
CGCTCCACCAGTGGTCCTCCCACTGGGAGTCGTAGAACGAGTCGGCCTGCCCGCTGGCCGAGGCCGAGCGGACTTTGCTGCCGCTGCTTGTGGCCTGGCCCGAGGCGCTGAAGGTGACGGTGCGATCGAGGGTCTCGGTGGAGTCGCTTTCCTGGTGGATGGAGTGCATCGAGTACCACGAGCCGCTGCCGGAGCCGCCCTCGAAGCCGTCGCCCCAGGAGCTGTGTGTTGCCGTAGTCGCAATCGCGCTGAAAAATGGAACTGTGCCCATTTCGGCTCGCTCTTGTGGCTCTTCCTCCGTCCGCGGGGTCACGGTCGCGCACGGCGAAGGTGCTCTGAAAGGATTGCCGTCTGGTCCGCACGCAAATTCGAAAACGTCACGCCACGCAACTCGCCTCCTGCGACGTAGAAGGAAACGTTCCCATGCCGGATCAGCTCGTCGCATCCCTCGGTAGTACTCCAATCAATCACAAAGGAGTCCCCAAAAAGACCAACACTAAAGTCTACGTGCTCATCCACGTACTCGTCCGGCACGGATGAAAGGTCGATTAGCGGAAGCCCCGTTGACTCGCGCCTCGCCGACCACGCGATCGGCCCTTGACTGCTCAGCACTCGACCAAATACCAGCAAGCACACACCCCGAAGCAGACGGCAGGACGGGTCGATCCTGATTTCGAGGAACGATCGTTCGAAGTCGCCAATACGATAATCCCTTGCGCCAGGCAGCAAATCCGTATAAGCCTTGAACAGCAAGGGAACGTATGGATCACATTCTATTACGCAAGGAAGATCCTTGGCGACTACACCTTCGACGCGAAGCATTCCACGTCTCCTAAGCAGGAAACCGCATGGGTCGGTCTTCAAGAGCCAAGCCCCATTGTAAGTAGCCCGCCGTAGGTTCCTCCGAACCAAGTGAATGCAAACAACGTTTCTCATTCGCAGGTCCACTCCAGGCCTGCGCATTTTGGTTCGGCTTTACTTCTGCAAGGCATGGATGAGAACAGGGAGTTGTCCGGGCGAGGGCGGTGGCGCCAGAATCAACTCCCAGCCTCCCACGCTCACCGGCTTGCCGTACTGGACGCCTTGCGCGAGGGCCTTCTCAATGGCCGCCTGTAGGCTAGCAAGCTGTGCTTGACTTGCCGTATTGACCAGATCGCGCGTCAGCCCTCGCCCC
>JANLFZ010000588.1:1184-3423 GCA_024653385.1 Thermoguttaceae bacterium
CCCATGCTGGCGATAGCGCGCTCCGCCATGTGCTTTGTCGCATTGCCGTGAACCCAGACTTTTCCTTTGCTGGTCGTCAGTTCGAAAGACCGCGGCACGATAGTGCCCTCGCAAGCCGGCTGGGTTGGACGAATGAAGGCCCCGCCCAGAACGGCTGCGTTTGCCTGGAGACCAAGCCTGCCGACCCTGGCGGTCTGGTCCATGGCCTCCCGCCATTGATCGCCAAAGACTCGCCGGTAATCTTCAGCGGAATTGAGGTCGCGCAGCCTGCGTTCCAACACCTGGCGGTCAATTTGGGCGCTCTTGGCGGAACCGTAGAGTGCGCCCAGATCCTCTCCGATTTGCGCGGCTGCCCCAGGGGCGCCGCGGATGGTCTTCCAGATCCAAGCGCCGCCCCAAAAGTTCTTGGCGAACCACTTGAAGCCCTCCCACAGGGTAGGCGGCTCTTCTTCGCCCGCAGCCGCCGCTGTGACTTCCCCCCCACTTGGCTGGACGACCCGTGTGTGAACAGAACGGCCATCGGAAGCAGAGGACTCCCCACGCTTTGCGACAGACGGACGATCGGCGCCAAGGCATTCGGCTGGCGAAGAAGCTGGCGCTTGCTGCCAGACGCTGCCGCCCGGGCCGCTCGTCGTGACTGACCCATGGCCGGCAACCGCACCGCTGTCCTCCCCATCACCATTCTTTTGCAGCAAGGCCAACGCCGCGCCGCCAGTTTGCCCCTCGCCCAGCAGCAATTGCTCGTCGCCATAGGCGAACCCAAACATCCCGCCGCTGGCGGTGGGCTGGCCGTCGGTGAAGGCGTCGCCGAGGTAGTCGAAGTATTCCTCGCGGCCGCCGCCGTGGTCGATGCCGTAGTAGGCGCCTTCGTAGAAGCCGGGGTAGGTGACCGTCTCGTCGTAGGAGGGGCTCCAGTTGCCGCTCCAGCTCGTGCTGGAGCCATAACCGCTGCCGCTGCCCGAGCCGCTGCCCCAGGTGATGGACCAGCTCCACCAGCCGGTGGCGGTGCCGTTTTCGATGCCCGTGACGTGGTTGGTGGCCGACTCGCTCACGGTGGGTTGGCCCTCAGGCACCCAGGTCTTCGTCCACTGGTACTGATAATTGTAATCGTCGTAGGTGGCGTTCTGGTAGGTCCCGCCGCTGGCCCAGGTCTCCGGCCCGCTCCACCAGTGGTCCTCCCACTGGGAGTCGTAGAACGAGTCGGCCTGCCCGCTAGCCGAGGCGGAGCGGACGTTCGTGCCGCTGCTTGTGGCCTGGCCCGAGGCGCGAAAGGTGATCGTGCGGTTGAGGCTTTCGGTCGAGTGGCTCTCCTGGTGGATGGAGCCGACAGCGGCGGTGCTTGCGATCCGGCCGTTAAAGCTCACCCCGGGTCGTTGGGATGCTTTCCGGTCCCGCATGTCCCAATATGAGTATATAAGCCAGGTCACATAAACATCATCTTATACCAGGAGCCTCGCGACGAATCATAGCGTGCCACTCCCTCCGAACATTCGCTTTATCTGTTCTTCCGCCCAGCGCGAACGTGCGACTTCCGTATTCGAGGGAAACTTGCTAAAGCGGACAATCCAGCCCTCCTCGCCGAATATTTCCCCATGCAGCCCGTCAGATAATTCGGCGATCGGCGCACCATCAACAAAGATCTCGATTCCAGTTTGGTTATCGTGGGCCTCTTGAAAGGCGAACAGGATATCATGCATGGCGTTAGTCAACAAGTCCTCAACTAGCTCGCACACCGCCACCTTCAGGTCCGGGGTGAGGCTGGAAACGGTACTTTGAAGGGATTGACGCTCAGGTTGCCTCAATCTTCCCTCCAACATGAGCTGAAGGTACTCCAGTGACTTATCCCTAAGATGGCGAACGAGAAACTCCCCAAACTTATCTAACGGCTTGGTCTTTTGTCGTTCGATTTCAGACATTAGCGTATTATCCTCCCCATGGAATCCAACTCGGAGCGACGACGCCGGCACTCTTGAGCGCGTCGATCGCCGCGCGAACAGTGGCCGCTGCTTCTTGAGGGTTCATGCCAGCCTTGATCAACGCTTGGGTCTCGATGGCTTCGACCGCCTCCCAGGTTAGCGGTCTCCCGGTCTGGGCAAATGCGCGGTAAAGGCTTTGTTGCGCGGCGGTAATCGCACTGTGGCTTATTCCCAGCCGCGCTAGTTCGGCGTTAGGTATCGGTAACCATTCACACCCCGGGGGCGTTTTTTTGACAAATTGATCTGGACTCGAATGCCGGTCT
>JANLFZ010000057.1:0-5538 GCA_024653385.1 Thermoguttaceae bacterium
CCGTTCGAAGGACCGACTCGGGTCTTGCTCCAGCAGATCCTTCACGACGATCCGAAGCCGCCGCGCAAGCTGGCGCCGACCGTCCCCCGAGACTTGGAGAAGATCTGCCTGAAGGCGATGGCCAAGGAGCCACGGCATCGGTACGCGACGGCCGGCGAGATGGCCCAAGACCTGAGGCGGTTTGTTCGCGGCGAGCCGGTTCGCGCTCGTCCCCCCGGCTGGATCGGCCGCGCGGTGCGGTGGGTTCGTCGCAGTCCGGCGATCGCGGCCGCCGTGGCGGTTGCGGCCGCGGCGCTGGGCTTCACGTTCTTGGTGGTGTTGGATCACCGATCGGGCAAGGACGCGGGCCTGCGCACGGTACGGCTGGACACCGATCCCCCGGGCGCCACGGTGATCTTTCACCCCTTGGACCCGGTGACCGGCGAACCCCAGCCGGAGCGGGCCGTGCGCCCGGCCAAGCCGACCCCGATCGAGGTGCTGCTCGCCCCGGGCGAGTATCTTGTGGTAGCCGTGGCCAACACCGAGGGCTACAGTTTCCACGAGGTCTACCGGCAAGTGCCACGCCCCGATGCGAGTTTCCCCGAGGCGTACCCGCACCGCAATTGGGTCGTCCGACCCGATGGCGTGGTGGAACTGCCGGCGATCGCCATTCCGCACGTCTCGGTCACCGAGGGGATGGCCCGCTTCGAGGGCGCGGCCGACTTCACGGTCGGCACGCCCGCAATGCAGGAAGTCCCACCGCACCGCCGCAATGTGCCCGCCTTCTGGCTCGATACCACCGAGGTCCGCGTGCGCGATGTGCAGCGCGCCGATATCCTCCGTTCCCTGCTTGAATACTGTCAGGAACGCGGCATAGACCTGCGTCCCGACCATGCGATGGTATTCGTGGGCTACGACGACGCGGTCCGGTACGCGGAGTCGGTCGGCAAACGGCTTCCGACCGAGTGGGAATACGAGTACGCGGCGACGCGGGGAGGCACTCGCGCGTTTCCGTGGGGTGACGATGCCCGACGCGCGGCGCAGTGGACCTTCGAGGAGGCCGGCCAACCCGCCTGGGACCGCCTCGACACCGACCCACCCGTCTTTGGCCTCCACTCGAACGTCGCCGAATGGACCAGTTCGTGGCCGGTACCTTACCCTCTGCACTACGGGATCGGACTGCGCCCTCCCAAGCCGGAGGGGGGGTGGCGCGTTGTGCGAGGCGGCCCTTTCTCGGTGGTCGAGGGCGATCCTCGACCCGAGGAGTGCGTGCTCGGTCCGCGGCAGCGGATCGCGCAGATCCGCCAAACGTACAAGCCCGGGCTCGGTTTCCGCTGCGCGCGCAGCGCCAAGCCCCCGCTGACGCGCGAGGACTTCAGCCGGCCGATTTCTGAATGACCGGGAAGGCCTCCGGGTTGGCCAGCACCACGCGGTACTCGCGCCACGTGTTGCTCGGCTTGTGAATCAGCACCCGGAGCCCCCGGTAGAACCCCATGGCGTCGAACGTCTCGACTTCGCCTTTCTGGACGTCGCGGTCGATCTTGAGGTTGGACTTCGGGTCGATCTCGTAGCCTACGGCCAGGTCGTCCAGGACCGGCGCTCCCCCCGGCGGCAAGCAGTCGTACTCCAGATCGAACTCCTGCGGGTCGAGACGCACGAGAAACACCCGCGCGAGGCATTTTTCCTGCGGCTCTGGCCCCGGTTGCCGGTTGAACCGCACCACGCGGACGCGCGTCTTCTTGCCCGCCTTCTTGATCGTCACCCCGGGAGCGATCTCGAAGCACGTGGGGTAGGGGCGAATACCGCCTTCGAGGACCTCCGGTGCCAGTTGGAACTGCGCGCTGCGCTCCGCGGGGATCGCCCCTTTAGAACACCCGGTACACGGCCGCACCGCGCAGTTCGCGGTAGTGATGTCGCACGGGCCGTCCCACGAACAGGGTTGGTCGCAGTTGGGGCAGTGCAGGGCGTAGTACGAGCAGTAGCTCCCGAAGTTCATCCACTTGTAGATGGGGCAGATGTCGGCCATGGCACGTCTCCTGGGACTGGGGGAAAAGCAGGGTAACAGCTTGGCATGGGGCACGCCGCGGCATCGCCGTTGGCCTGTCGCCATTGCCGGTGAATCGCTTTACGCCTGAAGCAGTTCCTCGAACTCCTCTTCGCTGAGCACGGGAATGCCCAGCTCGCGTGCCTTGTCGAGCTTGCTGCCGGCCTCGGCGCCGGCCAGTACAAAGTCGGTCTTCTTCGAGACGCTCGACGCGGCGCGGCCGCCGTGCCGTGCGATCAACTCCTGAATCTCGTCGCGTGAGTAGTTTTTCAACGTGCCGGTCACGACGATCGTCTTGCCGTCGAGGGCCTGGGAGGCCGGCGCCTTGGCCTCGGCCTCCATCTTGACCCCCAACGCCGCAAGGTCGTCGATGGTCTTCGTGCCGTAGTCGCTGTGCAGGAAATCATAGACGCTTTGGGCGATGACCGGGCCGATCTCGAGGACCGCGCTGAGATCCTCGACGCGGGCCGCCCGGAGCTTCTCCATCGAGCCGAAGTGCGCTGCCAGCACGCCGGCCACGCGGTTGCCCACATGGCGGATCGCCAGCGCCGCAAGCAGTCGGGCCAATCCCCGGTCCTTGCTCGCCGCGATGGCCGCGACGAGTTTCTCCGACGAACGCCGGCCCATGCGCTCGAGGTCGACCAGTTGCTCGGCCTGGAGCCGGTACAGGTCGCCGTAGTTTCGCACCAGCCCTCGGCCGACAAGCTGATCGACCAGCTTGTCGCCGAGCCCTTCGATGTCCATCGCATTGCGGCTGGCGAAGTAGCGGATGCGCTCCTTGAGTTGGGCCGGGCATTCGGGGTTGGGGCAGCGGATGTATACGCCGCCTTCGTCCTTGACGGCCTTGGCGCCGCACTCGGGGCACTTCTTGGGAAAGACGAACTTGGGCAACTCGCCGCGCCGCAGGTGCTTTTCGACGCGGACCACATGGGGGATGATCTTTCCCGCCTTCTCGACCACCACCACGTCGCCGATGCGCACGTCCTTGCGCTCGATCTCGTCGGCGTTGTGCAGGCTCGCCCGGCTGACGGTCGTGCCCGCAAGTTCCACCGGCTCGAGGTCGGCCACCGGGGTGATCGCGCCCGTCTTGCCGACCTGCACGCGGATGCCGTTGACTCGCGTCGTGGCCTCGTATTTCTCGAACTTGTAGGCGATGACCCAGCGCGGCGCCTTCGACGTCGCGCCGAGGCGCTGGCGCTGATCGAATCGGTTCACCTTCAGCACCAGGCCGTCGATCTCGAAATCCAGCTCGTGAAGCCGCTCGATGAGGCCCTCGCAGTACTCCGTCGCCGCGCCGAAATCGGGAAAGCACTCGACATAAGGGGTCGAGGGCAGGCCGTGCTTTCGCATTTCGGCCAGGAACTCCATGTGCGTCCTCGCCCGAAGGCCCTCGACGGAACCGACGCTGTGGCAGAAGAACCGCAGCCGGCGCCCGGCCGCCACGCGCGGATCGAGCGACTTGATCGTGCCGGCCGTCACGTTTCGCGTGTTGGCGAACGGCGGTTCGCCTTCCGCCTTGCGCGCCTCGTTCAGCGCGACGAGGTCGGAGTTGGTCATGTAGATCTCGCCCCGGACTTCGAGGACGGGCGGGACCGGCTCGCCCACCAGACGCAGCGGCACCTCGCGGATCGTGCGGATGTTGTGGGTCACGTCGTCGCCCACGGTGCCGTTGCCGCGCGTGGCGCCGTAGACCAGCACCCCGTCCTCATAGAGCAGCGACACGGCCACGCCGTCGACCTTCAGCTCGACCACCCACTCGATCTTCTCTCCGGGCAGGAGCTTCGCCGTGCGCTCGCCGAACTTCTTCAAGTCGTCGAGGCTGTACGTGTTCTCGATCGAGAGCATCGGCACCCGGTGCGTGATCGGCACGAGGCCGGGCACGGGCTGGTCGCCGATCCGCTGGGTCGGGCTGTCGGGCGTGATCAGCTCGGGATGCTTGGCCTCCAACTCCTTGAGCCGGGCCACGAGGCGGTCATACTCGAGGTCGCTGATCTCGGGCGACGCCTCGACGTAGTACTTGTAGTCGTGCTTTCGTATGGCGTCGCGAAGCCGCGCGATCTCGTCAGCAGGAGCGTGCATGACGGTAGCTCATTCGCACCCGCACGCCGCGACGCACGATGTCGCCATGCCGCGCAACGGATGCGGAACCAGGCAAAGGAACACCAAGGGCGCCGATCCCGTGTTGCGGAACTGATGGACCTGGTCGGGCGGCACGAAAACGACCGTCCCCGGCCGGATCGCGTTTTCCACCTCACCCTCCAGAACCACCCCCTCGCCCTCGAGAACGTACACCTCGTGCTCGTAACCGTGAGCGTGCTTCGGGGTGCATCCGCCAGGGGCGATCTCGAACTGACGCATGGTGAAACTGGGCGCGCGATCCGCCTCGCCGATCAGACACCGCATTCGGACCCCGCGGGCGCCTTCCATCTGCACCGGAAGGGCTTCGATCCGCTCATAGTGGACGACCTTCATCGTTCGTGCCTCCCTGTCGCGCGGCCGGAAAACGCCAAGCTCGTGCCACCGACGAACAAGGGATCTTCGAGCCTGGAAAAAGCTGTGCGGAGCCGGTGCGACCACGGTCCAGGGTAATGTATCCGGCTATCAGATGGGTTGTCAAGCGAACGCGGCCGACCCTATCCTCGCTTTTTCGCAATGCGCTTGACTTGGCGATGGCTTCTCCTAAGAATGCCTTCGGGGTTCGTGTGTCTCTCAGTTCCCGGCTGACATCCATATGTCGTGTATGCCTCGGCTTGCCGTAGGGTCTTTTCAGCCGGGCGCCAATCCCCAGATCCTGGTTTGGGCACTCCTGGAAGCTCTGCACCAGCTCGGCGTTCAGGTGCAGAGCTTTCTGTCGCGGGCGTGTTTTCCCGGCTATCCGGGCGCGGCGTCGATCACCGGGCTGAGCGCCAGACACCTCGATAGCTGGCTGATGTCGCCCGAGAGCTGCCGCGAAGCCTTTGTCCGGGGAGCCCAATCGGCCGACTTGGCCCTGGTTGAAGGACGATTCCCGCCGGCGTCGGGCGAGAATGGGCCGGGCGGTAAGTTGGAACCGTTGTGCCAATGGCTGGATCTGCCCCGTCTGGTAGTTGTCGATGTGTCGTTGTTGGCGCAATGTCGGCTTCCCCGGCGGCTTCAGCAAGTCGAAGGCGTGCTCCTCGATGGCGTGACCGGCCCCGAACAAACGGCCCGCCTCGCCACGGAATTCGAGGCCATTTGGGGCGTTCCGGTTCTCGGGGCCCTGGACGCCATGCCGCGGTTGCGCCGCCAGATCGAATCGATTCCCAAGGGCAACCGGTTGCCGCGCGAGATATGCCATGCCTTGGGCGCGGGAATGGCCAAATACTGGAAACCCGAACGCCTTCTGGAGATCGCGCGACGGCGCGATTTTCCGCTTGCCGGTGTAGGATCTCGGGTCGCCGGCTCGCGCTGCCGCAAGATTACCGTGGCCATCGCCTTCGACGAGGCGTTCAATTGCTACTTCCCCGATACCCTCGAGCTATTGGAGCAGCAAGGCG
>JANLFZ010000057.1:5548-15499 GCA_024653385.1 Thermoguttaceae bacterium
GCAGGTTCTCGTCGCGCAAGGGCGAGAACCTGCCGCCACAAGCCGACGTCGTCTATTTCGGCTGCGGACATCCCGAGCGATACGCCTCGGCCTTGTCGGAGAACCACTGCATGATGGCGGCGCTGCGGAGCCATCTGTGCGCGGGCCGCCGAGTCTACGCCGAGGGAGGGGGGGCTGCATATCTCTGCCAGCAGATGGAGACGCCCGACGGCCAGCGCAAACGCATGGCCGGCATTCTGCCCGCTGTCGCGCGGTTGGCCAAGAGTCCGCGCCCGGCTCATCCTGTTGAATTGACGATTTCGCGTTCCAACTGGCTCTGCGACAAGGGCACCCGATTGAGGGGATACCGTAACTCGCTGTGGCATTTCGAGCCAACCGGAGCCTTGGGCGGCTTCGTGACGGAACCGGGTCATGAAGACACCCTGGCCGGGAGCTTCCATTCGGTGATGAGTCTGGTCCATCTAAGCTTCGCGGCCCAGCCGAGTTGTATCGATCACTTCTTTCTCCCGAGGGCCGAGAGGGAAGCGCTTCCCTGGACGGTTCCCTCGCAGGGCCTGTGAAACGAGTCCGGCCGACTCTGGGGAAGCCCGGCGCGATAACCGCACTTTCGGCATGCGCTTTGTCCGCGGCAAGACGCCTCCGCTTGCCTTCGGTCTTCGATCCGCAGCAGCCGAGCGACCGACAGCACGGCGCTGGCTAGCGGTTTCTCGGCGAACTTCTGGAGGTTTGCGCAAATCTTGCCGATTATTCCGATCGCAGAAGGATTGCGTAGCGTCGCATCCCCAAAACTACTCCTATCGGGGGAGTAAGATCGGAAAGCCGGCCTATGTCTTGCTCAACAGATCGAGGCGTGCCCTTCGTCCTTTCGGCCGCGATTCTGGTTTCCACGCTCTTGGTGGTCGGCGTGGCGGGGCCCCATGTGGCTCAAGGGGCGGATGACCCCTCGGGCGACTTCCGTGCCTACGCACTCCAACACGCCAGGGCCGCCGAGGTGGATTCCACCTTGGCTCCTCTTCTGCCGCCCGGCGCGGAAGTCCTCGTGGACAGCAAGAGCAACCGAATCCTCGTGCGCGGACCGGCGCTAGCGCACCAGATTGCCAATCAAGTGATCGGATCGCTCGACCGCGCTGCCCCGCCACCGTCCGCCCCGTCGCAATCTGCCGGTTCAGCCTCGACGCTGCGGGTGTACGCGTGCCCGCCTGGGCAGGCCAAGGCGGTCGCGGCCCAGCTCGAGACCGACGTTCGGGGAGTGCCTGGGGTGCGAATCGTTCCGGACGAGCGGACGTCCCAGCTCCTGGTCGTGGCGCCCACCGAGGTGCAAACGCGGATTGCCGCCCGGCTTGCCGAGGGGATTCAAGCCCAGCCGACCATGCCGGCCGAGGCGGCGGCGCCCCAGGCCGCCCCGTCGGCCCGCGCCGCGGCCAAACCACGCGCCTACCAGCTTTCGCTCATGACGGCCGACCGGCTCGAGGCGGCCTTGGCCGCGATCTTGGGCGACCGGCTCAAGCCCGGCCCGGAGACCAGCGCCGACGCGGCCGTGTACCGGGTCGCGCTGTCGGACGGATCCCACCTCCAGGCGACCATCCACCGCCGGACCAACCAGGTGTCGGCCTCTGGTCCTGAGGTGCAGGCGGCGGCATTCATCCAGTTGGTCGAGGCACTCGACGCGCCCGTGGGGCGGGCCGACCAGAGCACTCGCCTGATCGCCCTGCGTTCGACGCGGCCCGAGGATGCCCGGCGCACGGCCGAGGCGATTCGTGCCAGCACGCAGGGCCGGGGCGACGCTTCGGCAAGGGAGCCGCTGCCGGCCAAGTTGTTCCAGCCGCGTCCTCGGGGCGCGGGCGACGTTTCCGAAGTGGCGCAGGCTGCTCCGGCGGCCCCGGGCACAGCGCCGCCTGGCGAGGCAGCCAAGCCCGGCGCGCCCAAGGAGTCGGAGGCGGAAGAAGGCGGCGGCATGATCGGGCCCGTCCAAGTCGAACTGCTCGAGGGACTCGACGTGCTCATCGTGCGCGGCCACAAGCGCGACGTCCAACGTGTGCTGGAGATCATCAAGCAGATCGAGGAGCTGGGCAAGATCACCGAGCCGGCGATCGTGGTCCATCCGCTGTACCATGTCGACAGCGTCGCCTTGGCCACGCTGGTCAACCAGATCTATACCGACGTCTTTGCGGCCCGGCAGGGCTCGGTGAGCATCACGGCGTTGGTCAAGCCGAACGCCTTGCTCTTGGTGGGGCGCAAGGAGAGCGTGGGGCGGGTGATCGAACTGGTCAACCGGCTCGACGTGCCGGTCGCGCCCGAGTCGCAGTTCCAGGCGTTTCGCCTGAAGCACGCGGCCGCGGCGACGCTCCAGACGACGATCCAGGGGTTCTACACCGACCGCGGAGGGCTCGGGCCTCTGGTGCGTGTGACGGCCGACACGCGCTCGAACACGCTGGTCGTTCAGGCCAGCCCCCGCGATCTGGCCGAGGTGGCGGCGTTGATCGCCCGGCTCGATGTGCCCGACAGCGAGAAGAAAAGCGAGATCCGCATCTTCCGTCTGAACCACGCCGTGGCCGAGACGCTCATGCCGGTGCTTCAGGACGCGATTCAGGCCCAGGCGGCGCGCCCGGCCGGGGCAGCGCCCACCCAGGCGGCCGGGACCCAGGCGGGACAGGCGCCCGGAGCGCTGGAGTTTCTGACGGTCGACGTGCAGGGCCAGCGGCGGATGGTGACGGCGGGCATTCTGGCCGACGTACGGATCAGCGCCGACGCCCGGGCCAACGCCCTGATCGTTTCCGCCCCGCCCGAAAGCATGCCCTTGATCGAGGCCCTCATCAAGCAGCTCGACATGCCGCCGGCCGTGCGGGCCGAGATCAAGGTCTTCACCATCGTCAACGGCGATGCGCAGGCCCTGACCGCGATGCTGATGGATCTGTTCGCCCAGGCGGCCACGCCGGCGCAGGCCGCGGCCCAGTCGGCGGCCGGCGAGGGCGAAAGCTCGCTCGTCCCCCTGCGGTTTGTCGCCGACGCGCGGACCAACAGCATCATCGCGGCCGGGTCGCGCAGCGACCTGTTGGTCGCCGAGGCGATCCTCTTGCGGCTCGACGAGAGCGACGTGCGCAACCGCAAGAATGTCGTCTACCGGCTGAAGAACTCGCCGGCCAACGACGTGGCCAACGCCCTGAGCAACTTCCTCCGCTCGGAGCGCGAGGTCGAGCGGATCGGCGTGGTCAGCCCGTTCGAACAGATCGAACGCGAGGTGATCGTCGTGGCCGAGCCGGTCACCAACAGCCTCATCATCAGCGCCACGCCGCGGTTCTACGAAGAGGTGATGCGCCTGGTCGAGCAGCTCGACCAGCGACCGCCCATGGTGATGATCCAGGTGCTCATCGCCGAGGTGACGCTCAACCGCACCGACGAGTTCGGCGTGCAGTTGGGGTTGCAGGACCAGCTCCTCTTCTACCGCAGCCCGGTGACGGGAACGCCCGCGGTGCCGACCCCCGGCTTCAACTTCAACAACCAGGGCCTCGGCGGCGCGAACGTCCGACCCGACATCGTGGCCCCGCAGGGGCTGTCGGATCTGGGCATGGGACGGACGAACTCGCAACTGGGCTTCGGCGGCCTGGTGCTGTCGGCATCCAGCGAGAGCGTGAGCATTCTCTTGCGGGCCCTCCAGGAACGCCGCAAGCTCGAGGTGCTCAGCCGGCCGCAGATCATGACGCTCGACAACCAGCCGGCCTACATCCAGGTGGGCCAGCAGGTACCGCAGATCCGCGGCGTATCGCTCACCCAATTCGGGCAGACCAACAACATCGACTATGAAGACGTGGGGTTGATCCTTCAGGTCATCCCCCGCATCAGCCCCGACGGCCTGGTGGTCATGGAGATCGACGCCAACCGATCGAGCGTCGGCCCCGAATCCGAGGGCATCCCCGTGTCGGTCTCGACCACCGGGGGCGTGATCCGCGCTCCGCGCATCGACCGCACCCTGGCCCAGACCACCGTCAGTGCGCTGAGCGGCCAGACGGTGATTCTCGGCGGCCTGATTAGCCGGGAGAAATCCGAGGCCCACCGCCAGGTGCCGCTCTTGGGCGACATCCCCGTGGTGGGCCGTCTGTTCCGGTTCGATTCCACGGCGACGCAGCGGCGCGAACTGCTCATCATCATGACGCCGCACATCGTCAAGAACGAAGAGGATATCGAGCGGATCAAGAAAGCCGAAGCCGCCCGGATGCACTGGTGCCTGGCCGACGTGGTCGATCTGCACGGCGACAGCGGCCTGCGTGGGCGAAGCGACGAGTGGACCGACGCCGAGACGACCACGATCTACCCCGATCTGACTCCCGGCGCCGGAGCCGTCCCGGTGCCCCCAGCGCCGGCGGCCGCTCCCAAGGTCGCGCCGGCGGACGCCCTGCCGAAGCTCGAGCCGACACGGAGCGGGCCCAAGGACGGCGCAACGCCGGCTAGCGCCGGCGCCCAAGCCCGCATGTCGTCGGTGACCCCTGCGGCCACGGAGAGAACGGCGGGCGTGGGCCCCGCGCTCGAATCGCCCCGGCCTACGTCGCCGGCCGAGCAGGCCAACCCTGCAAGCACGCCGCCCCAAGGCGCGGTCGAGCCCGCCGTGTACGACCTGCGTGGAACCGCCCAAACCACGGTGAGATACGGTCCACCGCCTCCCCGAACGATCCAGAGCGGGAACCCATTGCGAGGAAGCCCGTAGGAAACGCTGAACTCTTCCATCCTCCCCGAGCCTCGTTCTCCGTCCATGCGTTGCCTCACTGCCATGTTCGCTCGATCCGCGTTGCCTTGCACGGACGCCGTTGGCGTGTTCGGCCGGCTGTTGGCCATTCTGGGCACCGTCACGATGGCGGGCTGTTCGACATGGAGTCTCGCGCCGTCGATCCCACTGCTTGGCGACGAGAAGCCGCAGAAGCCCGTGCGTGTCGTGGCCATGTGGTCCAACACGATCGTGCAGCCGCCCGGCGGCGGCGCGGCCGTGCGCGGGTTCGCGGGCCGGCTGTTGTTTTACGCCGAGGACGGCAAGAAACCCTGCCGGGTGGACGGGACGTGCGTGATCTACGCCTTCGACGAGGAGGGCCGCAACCCCGAAAACGTCAAGCCCGACCGCAAATATGTCTTCACGCCCGAGCAATTCGCCAAGCACTACGGCAAGACCGAGCTTGGGCACAGCTACTCGGTGTGGATCCCTTGGGATGAAGTGGGCGGCCCGCGCAAGGAAGTGAGCCTGATCGTGCGTTTTCTGCCCACCGGCGGAGGCGTGGCGATGAGCGAACAAACCCGGCAGTACCTGGCCGGGCCGGTCAACGCGAAGCCTGCGGAAGAGGCGCGGCCGTCCGCCGTGTCGGCCGAGCGTGGCCGGGATGCCGGCGTGCAGGCCGCTTCGTATGAATCACCCGCCGGCGAAGATTCTCCATCGACGGGCGAGGGCGGAAGGCCCCGGATGGTGACCACGACGATCCCGGTGCCGGACGAGTTCGCCCGCCGCCCGCCGTTTGCGCCGCGCCCCGTGCGGAGGCGCGATTCGCTCAGCGGCCCGCCGGCGATTGCCCCGGAAGAGTGGCAGACACCGCGGAACCCGACGGCGTCGGCGTTGCCTGACGCGCGTGCCCCGCGCTGGGACGCCACGAGTCCGCAGGGCTCGACGACGCCCTCGGCGGAGTCTCGCCCGACGGCGTCGGCGCCACCGACAACTCGTTCTGTACCTGGAAGACTCCGGGCTCCAGGCGAGCCAGTTGTTCCGCCAGCGCGCGATCGTGTTCCGACGCGACCACGCCCCTCAGTGTGGCCGTCCCCTCGCGCAGCGTCACCTCAACCGGCGACTGAAAACGGATCCGGCTGGAGCGCTCCAGGCGTGCCGACAAGCTAGGCAGGACCTGTTCGACGGTCGGACGGACGGCCGGGAACGCCAGATCGATGCCCGTCTGAAGATACTCCGTCCCCATCGCGCCGCGCCGCCCGTACGCGCTGCTGTACCCCGAACGGCCATAACTCGAGCCGTAGCGCGAGCCGTAACTGCTGCTATAGCCCCCGTAGCCTCCTCCGTAGGAACTCCCATAGGGCGAACGGTAGGTCGAGCCGTAGGAGGACGACCCATAGGGCGAACGGTAGGACGAGCCGTAGGAAGAGCCGTACGAGGAACCGTACGGCGAACGGTAGGTCGAACCGTAACTCGAACCGTAACTCGAGCCATACGGCGAACGATACGACGAGCCGTACGACGAACCGTAGGAAGAACCATACGACGAGCGGTACGACGAACCGGAGAGCGTGCCGGATGTCGAACGGTACGACCCCAGGGACGATCCATAGGAAGAACGCGAGCCGGTCCCGTACGACCGCGAGAGCGAACCGACCGAGCCGTAAGTGCGGGTTCCCGTCGACCTGGTCGACGAGCCGGTCATGCCGCCGAACACATTGGGGACGTCCGACGAGTCGGTGCCGATGAACGTTCCCTCACGGCGTTGGATCAGGAATTCACCGCTGGTGTTGAACGGATCGCTGCCACCGAAGAGCGACCCACCCAGTGCCGAGCCCTGGAAGGCACTGCCGCCCGAGCCTCGGCTGCCCGAGAACATACTCCGACCGCTGCCAGCCGACCCCACCGACCCAGAGCCGGAAGACCCAACCGATTGCGAGAACTGGGCGAAGGCGGGCCCCGCACTCAACAGGGCCGCAACGAAAGCCAGCGCGATAGGCACACGGCGCGACATGGCAGATCTCCCTTGGATCGATTGCGCGTCACAAGCCGGTGGCCGCGCAAACCGTCGACCAGGCTCACCTCACCGCAATGGCGCCGACCTCGGAGGCAGCGCCGATGCCGCCCCGTCATAGGGGCGTCGCTCCCCCGGTTATCATCTTACCACGCGGGCACGCCGCTTGTCACTATTCGCAAACTCAATTCGTCGCCGGCCCTGCCTGTGTACGGGTAACCGTTCACGTGCCTGTCCCCTTCACGGCCGAGGGGGGAACAGCCCCATTTTCGCGCTCCTTCGCCGCGAAACCTGGGACAGCCCCCGAGCGGTCACGCGCCCGGTGCGGCCTGTGGATCCCATCTACTGGTGGTTCGACCCGCCAACGACCAACTGGTTGACCACTTGCGACACGCCCGGCTCCAGGCCGACGAACTTCTCGGCCAGGTGCCGCTGCGAGTCGTTCGCTACACGGCCTCGCAGGACCGCAACCGGCCCACGCAGATTGACCGTGACGGCCGACTCGGGGCTACGTAGCGCTTTTCGCAATCGGGCCGTCAGGCTGGTGTCGAGCCACTCAGCCCGCGATGCCGCCGCATCTTCATCTCGGTTCGGTGCGTCGACACTCGCGGCTACTGGCGACACCCGCGATGGGCCTTTGGAACGACCCAACGCCGAAGGAGCCGAAGTTCCTTCCGCGACACGTGGCGGGCCGGAAGTCTCGCTTGGTGGCGGTGATACGGCTGGGGAGGGAACTCCCTCCGATGCGACCGAGTCGTGCGGCACCGGGTCACTTGGCGAGGTGAACCTGCGTGCTCTGCCCTCTACCTGGGAAGCGTTTTGCCCTTCTTGAGAGCGGTATGTGCCCTGCATTTGGCGGGTGTACTGTCCCACTGCTTCAAGCATATTACGCCCCCGATACACCCCCGTCGGCGCGGGACTGGTGGCCCGATCCCGGAGACCCTGCAAGCCGGAACCGAACGCCCAGGTACGACTTCGTGGGGATAAAACTCCACCCACAGTGCGCTCTCCAAAGATGCCTTGCCGAGAAATGCCGGTCGACCTTGACTGCGCCCGCGTATCGGTGGCTATCCCGACAGCAACGATTACCACCAGGGCGACAAGCGTTTTCATGTTCGTCCCTTTTTCGAGAAGAGCATGGGCTAGCGGTCCCTTTGTGGTATCGTATTCCGCAAGCCAAGGGTGTGCCCAATGCCTTCGGCACCCGAGGACCGGTTTATCTGGCAGGGTCGCTGTCCCGTCTTTCACAACTCCTTCGCGTCGCGACCCGCAGCCATAAATCGCATGCGCCTTATGGTAATTCGCCGTCCGCCGCGGCAGGCGATTCCACCGACAATCCGTCGTCCTTGACGACGATCATCCGGCCCAGCGGCGCGCGAGCTGTTTGACCGGCGGTGGTCACCTGGAACTCGCCGTCGCGGACCACGATATCCAGCGTCTTTCCGCGGAGTCGCAGTCCGCGAAGGGCACTGTGCCGCGCGAGGGTTCCCGGATGCGGCCGCACACGGATGGTGCCATCGAACCGCGGCTCGACGCCGAACGTGCCGAACACCAGGCATTGTGCGCCGGTCACGCCGTCGATCGTGCATTGAAGCGGCGTGTCCTTGCGGTAGTCGATCGCGTTGGCCACCAGCGAGTCGCCCCAATACGGCATGCGATCTCCCCACCACAAGATGCGGCGGAGCAAGTCTTCGGCGGCTTCCGGGTGTCCCGCCTTGTACAGACGCTCGGCGATCTGTGGAGGGAAGCAGGTGCAACTGCCGCCTCCTCCGTTGTCGATGTCCACCTGGTCGTACGCGGGATCGGTCTTGGCCAGACTGTGCAGTCCGAACTCGGAGAGAAACTCGCGGTCGTTCAAGTGGCCAAGCAAGCCGGCCTCCTCCTCGGCATCGAGCACGCCGCTGCCGAAAAGCTTGAACATCTGGATGGTGTAGCGCGTATGTCTTGCTCCCTGGCCGTCGAAGAAGTCGAACCAGCGGGTCTGGGAGTTCCACATGCGGTGCTTGACGAGCGCCCTGAGTGCCGCGGCCCTCTCGCGCAGGACCGGCATCGGCCGGCCGGCCAGCTCAGCCAACCGGGCCGCCATCAGGTAGTTGGCGTACCGGCGCCCGTTCAGGTCGGGCATCGTGTGGTGGTAGGGATACCCGCGACGAAGTTCCAGGTGGCTGTTCGACGGCCCATAGTCGATCAGCGCGACGGGCTTGGAAGGATCGTCTCCGAAAAGTGCGTTGGCCAACACGTGGTCGAGCACCGTCTTGCCGCCGACTTTCTCGGCCAGAAACGACACGTCGCCCGTGGTCTTCACGTAGTAGTACGCCAGCCCGATGATCTTCTCCTGGTTGACCATGTACCAGGGGCCGAACGCCTGGCCGGTCACGGGATTGAACGCGAAGTGTCGCGTGATGTCCAACCGGAGGAACTGCTTGACGTGTTCGCGCACGGCGGCCGGATCGTACAGGGGCAGGATTTCCCAGGTTTCGCCGAAGTTCCACAAGTAGTTGCACACGCACCCACCCCGAACGCTGCCCGTGCTGTAATACGGGCGGAGCACGAACTCGGGCACGTCCCAGCGGTTGGTCAGAAGGTGGACCAGCGAGCGGTGGTAGAAGCGCACCAGCGCCGGGTGGTCGGCCTCGAGCCGCGGCAATTTCGCGAAGAGGTCTTGCACTCGGGCCGCGTCATGGCGTTGTGCGTCGCGCGCTGCTGCCGGCGGGTCGAGGCAGATCGCCCGGCAATCGGCGGCTGCCACGGCCTTGTCGCCGATGGCCAGCGCGAGGTGCCAATCGGCGCGGCGATTGGGTTCCAGACGCAGCGACGCGGTTCCGCCGGGGCTTGCCGGATCCCACCGCACCGGGACCCCAGCGGCTTGGAGGACGATGGCCGAGGCCCCTTGGCGCAGGACAAGCTGCCCGTCTTCCTCCGAGATCTGAACCGCCGTGCTGCTCTTGGGCGCGGCGAACTCCCAAGTGTCGGTGCGATCGAGGGTGGCGCGGAGGCGGACCTTGAGAGGAATGTCACGGATCTCGTTGGTCGGATTGGTGAACTCGACGGTCGCAAGCGCCGCGCGCCGGCCCGGGATCAGATACAACGTCGATCGGATGCCCAGGCCCCGAACCGACGATTGCCGCTCGAAAAAGAACGGCCGCCACACCGAGCGTTCCGTGGGCACGGGCTCGCCATGAACCCGAACGTCGAAGCCGAAGTCGGAACTGACGTAGGGCGGCGCCCAAAGGCCCTCGAT
>JANLFZ010000057.1:15509-16475 GCA_024653385.1 Thermoguttaceae bacterium
CGATCCGGAACACATCCTTGAAGGGGACGCCCACCGTCAGTTTTCCGTTGACGATGCCGCAATGGGCCTCCTCGAGGATGCTCTGCGTTCCGGCAAGGGCGAAGACATCGGACGGGGCGGCGACTGTGGGCGAGGGACGATCCGATCGTTGGGCGAAAGCCGACCCAAGCGACATCAGGACCGTGGCGAGCATCATGACCGCGGCAAGTCGTACCGCAGGTCGGGCCTCGACTTGCCGGGTAAACAATCGGGCAACTCCGTCGAGGCATCGGCGACTGGAACGTTCGCGAGGCGTGGAATGGTGCATCGTCATCCGGGCGTGCTCTCGTTGAGGGAATGGCGAGTATCGGGGGTGATACACCGAGGTGGGCCCAGGCCCGGCCAGGCCCTGGTCATGCCTTGCGCAGGTCGGCGATGGGCACGGCGACGCCCTGGATGCGGTTGTCGTCCAGACGGAGGTCCCGGGTGTCGGGCGCGATGCGGATGCCTGTCCGTTGGGCTGGTCCCCGGGTTTCGACAATCTCGTTCTGGACGAGCGCCACGCCCTCGGTGCATCCTTGGACGTCGATGCCGACTCCGTTCTCCGGCCCGCTGTTCTCGATCCGGTTCGCCTCCAGGCGGTTGCGGTGGGGCGCGAAGTTCTTGCCCCGTTCGGGGCGGAAGAGCACGCCGACCTGCCCGCTGCGGCGAATCGTGTTCTTGCGGACGACGTTGTCGGTGTCGCGGTGGCCGATCGAGATGCCGCTTTGGCGGCAGTCGTCGATGGTGTTTCCCTCGGCCAACGCGAACTTCACGCCCCAGCAGAAGAAGAGGCCGATGGCGCTATGCCGCACCGTGTTGTTGCGGATCACGGCCCGCTGGGATCCGGAGCCGGGGTGCAGACCCAGCCCGGCATGTCCCTCGCTGCGGCAGCCCTCGACGGTCACATCGTGCGCCACCTGCCAACTGATCCCATCGCCGTTGTAG
>JANLFZ010000057.1:16485-17765 GCA_024653385.1 Thermoguttaceae bacterium
CGGATCGTGATCCGGCAGGCGTCCTGGAGGAAGATGCAGCCGGCGTAATTGCCGTCGAGGTTCGCGTTCTGGGCGAGGTTTCCGTCCAGGGCGAGGTTCTCGATCACCACGTCGGCGACGTTCTCGCCATCCAGCAGCGCGAAGAGGCTGGAGACCGTCGTATCTCCCTGGAGCCAGAAATTCTCGCGCAGGGCCCGGTCGAGCTTGAAGCGGTTGCCGTTCTGTGCGACGAGGGTCCGCTTGGCGATGTCGGTTCCGCCGTGATGCGGGTTGCGAGTGCGCAGGCACACGCCGTCGCCGAGCTGGAACCCCTTGGCGTCGGCCAGGGTGATCTCCTGGTCGTACCAGTCGGAGTCGGCGGCCAGCTTGGTGGTCACCGACGGCTCCTTGCACAGCACGCTGTCGTCGCCGCTGCCGACCAACCGAACGTTGGAGCGAAGAAAAACGGCGTTCCTCAAACGGTAGATGCCGGGCAGCACCCGCACGGTCCCGCCCCCCAGGGCGGCAACGTAATCGACGGCCGCTTGCAGGACGCGGTGGTCGGTTCCGACCAGATCGGCCTTGGCCGGGCCGACGGTTACGGTCAACCGGGTGTCCCACTTCGGCTCGACGTGGTCTCCCGAGGTCGCGCGAAGCAGGACCGGATCCACAGGCTCCCCGGCCGAACTCGCTCGGCAGAAAGTCCCCAAAGCCACTGCCGAAGCCATGCTCAAGAACTGCCGCCGCGTGCCGGTGGTCAAAACGCCAGGTCGCATGAGGCCCTCCCGCGAACCGTCTTCTCGAAGGAACGACGAACCCCTTGAACTCGGTGCCGTATTGTGGACCGGGCGACCAGGGCTGTCCAGAGGCGCTAGCGGCCTCATACCTACCGAGCAAGCCGTCAGGGCGCGGGCTGCTTTCGCGGCGACGGCGTCGGGCGGGCGGCGACGTTGCGCAGGATCGGGGCGATCCGGGCCGCCAGTTCCTCGGCATAGATCTCGTTGCACCGTGCCGACGGATGTCCGTCCCAGGGATTGACGGACCGGTCCTGATAGCCCTCTTGCTTGAACGCCTCCTCGAGGCTCACCGTGACGAAGCCGTGGCGGCGCGCCGCGTCCGAGGCCTGGCGGCACCATCGCATGATGTTCGCCAGGGATTCGTCGGGCCGGCCAAAATCGCCCGATCCCTGAAGAAGCGGCACGAAGACCGGCGCCGCCAGCGACCGCACGCGGCACATTGCCGCGATGTCGGCCAGGGCCTTCTCGAAGTCCTTCCACTCGGCCGACGCGGGGTCGTACACC
>JANLFZ010000057.1:17775-19076 GCA_024653385.1 Thermoguttaceae bacterium
GCCTCTTGCCACTGCGGCACGAGCCCCCGATTGCGCAAGAACTGATCGGTCTTCGCGTGGACGAGTTCCCGCGTGCGCCGCAGTCCGAAGCGGCCCAGCCACTCGATGGCGTCGAACACTCGGCGATAGCGTTCGAGTTCCACCGCGTAGTTTTCCGTTTTCGGTTGCGGATCGTTGACGCAGAACCCGACCACGACGAGATCTGGCTCGACCGTGTCGATATGCTCGTTGAGCAGGTCGCGTTCGGCGGTGGTCGGCGCGCCGGGCCGGCCGAAGTTGAGCACCTCGATTTCGGCGTGCGGACATTCCTTTTGCAGCCGGTTTTCGAGAAGCCGCGTGTACCGCTGGTCCTCGGTCAGACCCGCGCCCCACGTGAGCGAATCGCCCAGGACCATAATGCGGAACTTTCCGGCGGGCTTGGGCATCTCGAACTCGCGCTCACGAAACCCTAGGCGGTTATTGACCACGGGATATCCCCAGGTGACGCGCTCGTAGTCGTTCGGGGGCAATCGTCGGGCATTCCATCGCAGAAACCCTTCGACCGTTGCCAGGGCCAGCACCACGCTGCCCGCGGCCAACCACGCTCGAGCCACCCGCGCGCCGAGGACCTGGGACGAATCGCTGGCGCTCCAAAGCGCAAAGAAGCCGGTTGCCAACGCCATGCACCCCAACAGGGCAAGCGTGCCCGAGAGCACCAACACCATGGCTTGGGCGAACACGCCGGCCAACAGCAGGCTCACGACGCCCATCGGGCTTTGGAGGAATGCGGAAAGGACGAGCCCATCGGGGTCACGGCGCAAGGCCCGGCCAAGACACACCCAGCCCGCCAGCCAAACAGCGGCCGCCGCACCGAGCGAGGGGAGCATCCCTCCCCAGCTTGCGGTAACTAGTGCCTTCCAAAACGGGAAGGCCCAAAGGCTTGCCCAGCCGGCGGTCAGCGTCCTGCGCACCATGACCGAAATCCCATTCCGTCCTTGTGGTCAGATCAGCCGTCCTTCACGCCCAAAGGTGACGGTCCCCGTAAAAGGTAACAGTCGCCTTCGCGGTGATAGCCGAAACCCGGCGTTTGGGCAAGATCGGATGGGCGGACACTCAGAGGCTCGGAGGCCAGGTCTCGCGAGCGATGGCGAGCTGGTCGGCTCGCCCGGCGGCGCCCTGGCACATGCCGCGTCGCGCCGGATAGAATCATGGTCGTGCAAGCGACGGGTCCACCGGACAAAGAAGAATCGACTCAATAGACGCTCATCGCCTTATGGCTCGTGTCAGTCTTCCCTTGTGGTTCAAGGATATGACCGGTGGGG
>JANLFZ010000589.1 GCA_024653385.1 Thermoguttaceae bacterium
CCAAAGCCTCCCGATATGTCGGAAATGGAGTACCAGATTCGCCACTGGAACGTCTTCTGCTGGCTTTGCGGCGATCACCTCATCGAGCAGGCGTGCCACGAGATCGACGTGGCCAACTGGGTGCTCGACGCCCACCCGGTGCAGGCGGCCGGCATGGGCGGGCGCCAGATCCGCGCCGAGGGCGACATTTGGGACCATCACGCCGTCGAATTCGAGTACGAAAGCGGCGCCCGGCACCTGTGCCAGGCCCGACAGCAGCCCGGCACCTGGAGTCACGTGTCGGACAACGTCCTCGGCACCAAGGGGGCCATGACCATCGGGGTCGGCGCGTGGGGACTTGGGGCCCTCACGCCGCGGAGCCTTCGGGCCAAGGGTTACCAGGGCGACAACCCCTACCAACGCGAGCACGACGACCTCCAGGCGAGCATCGTCGGCGACAGGCCGCGCCAGTTCGAGGGCGACTACGGCGCCACCAGCAGCATGACGGCCGTGCTCGGCCGGATGGCCACCTACTCGGGCCGGCTCGTGCGGTGGGACGAGGCCGTGGCCTCCGACCTGCGCCTCGCCCCGGCCCGATACGCGTTCGATGCCGACCCGCCCGTGCGCCCCGACGCCACGGGACGCTACCCCACGGCCATTCCAGGGGTTACTAAAGCCCTATAACGGAGGCCCACCGCGCCACGGGGCATGATGCCGTCCGCCGTAAAGCCGTGCAAGCCACGTTCAAGATGGCATCGCCTGCCACGGTGTCATTTTCGGTGCGGCGGGATCGCCGGACGGGCCCCGGCGCCAAGCCCCACCCCGGGCACGATCGTGCCGATCGTCTGGCGATCGAGGTTGAACACCGTGAATCCCGCGGCCCCCAACTCGCGTGCGTGATGGATCTGCCCGGCCACGCGGTCCGGGCTAAGGGCCGAACGCGAGGCCGTGGCCCCGATCCCCGGATAAACCGGCACGCGGCCCTCGACCAGCTTGAGCTGGCTCGCGACGAGCACCTGGAACGCCAAATCGCTCTCGGTGTAGTCCATCGGGCAGAGGAAATCGACGTAGCCGGCCTTGACCCATGCCGGCCAGTCCTGCCCGACCGACTCGCGGCAGCCCGGGTAGGAGCCGAAGACCGCCGCCGAGATCTTAATCCCCGGCCTGATCTTGCGGGCCTCGGCGCTGACCGCCTCGACCAGGCGCGTGATCTGCCGGCAGCGCCAGTCGCGGTAGGCCGAGCGGAGTTTCCCACGGTAGCAGTCGCCGGGCCACTGGGCGACCTTCTCGCCACGCTCCTTCTCGAATCGCTGGCGGCAGCCGTCGCAGTAGCAGGCGTCGCCGTCGGGGTAGCGGATGTAGTCGAAGTGCAGCCCGTCGACCTCGTACTTCCGCGCCACTTCGAGCATGCTTTCCAGCTCGAGCTTGAGGTTCTCGGGATGCGACGGGCAGAGCCAGTTGACCGGCTCGCCCTGGGCCGAGACCTGGGTGCGCTTGGCTTGCCGCATCTTCTCGGCGAACTCCCGGGGGGCCGTGCTGAGGTTGTAGTTTACTTTCCACACGTGGACCTCGATGCCGTGCTTCTTGGCCGCGGCCACGCACTGGGCGATCTGGTCGCCGTGTTCGGCAAACGTCTTGCTCCGCGGCAGCACGTCGCTGGCATAGTGGGCCAGCCCGCCCCAAAGCATGTTCGGCAGGACCATGTTGAACCCGCCGGCCGCGAGTTCCTTGCACGTGCGGTCCCAATCGCCGGGATAGGCCCCCGTGCCCGAGTGGTTCCAGAACGCCCGGCCTTCGCGCGGGCGGCTGGGCGCGGCGCGGAGGTAGGCTTCGGCCAATAGATCTTGCGTCTGGCGGGCCAGTTCGATGGCTTCGGGGTACTTGCGCTGGCGCAGGCGATCGTCGAGAAGCTCAAGCATCGAGAGCCCTCGCTCGAGCCGCTCGACAGCCGGCGCGTTCTTGCTGGCCCTGACGTACCGCGCCACCTCGTCGGTGCTGGCCAGATGGCCCACCCGGCCCAGGCGGGCCGTCTCGCCGCGGACCATCTGCTCCCAGAGCGACGGTTCGAGATGGCCCAGGACCGCCGCCAGCATCTGCTTCTTGTTGGCCGGATCGTCGGACAAGAGGATGTGGCTGAAAAACGCCCCGCGGTCGCTCACAAGCATCGCCGCCTGCCCGGTGGGCTTCCCGTCGGCGTCGTACCAGCGGCCGATCACTCGGGCATTCGGTCCGATCGGCTCGGCCACCGTGATGTTCCACGAATTCTGTCGCACCGACTTGGGCAACCCGGGCACGTCGGGCGCCTCGAACCGGATCTCGGCGAACTGCTCGGGCCGGTCGGGCCGGACGTACTTCGTGTTGCCAAAGCCCAGGACCTCGCCCAAACGCGGCGGAAGCTGGTAAAAGACCAGAAGCTTGCCGCCCAGCTTGACGAACTGCACCAGCCCGGCGACGGTCTCGTCGCGAAGCTGGGGATTGTGAGGAAGCACGATCACGCGCCGCCTGGCCAGCGCACCCGGGGTGAACGCCGACTCGTCGATCGTGTCGGCCCCCAGCCCGATCTCGGAGAGCATCTCGGCCACGAGTTCGGCCGTCTGGCGGGCCCCGCGCACCTCGCGATCAGGCTTTGGCCCTGCCGATGGAACGACCAAGGCCACATCGTGCCACACCGCAGCCAAGCATTCCAAGCGGATCCGAGCGTCCTTGGCCGCTCCGCGCCAGAAGGAAATGCGGATGCCGTCGATCTTGTGCCAGCCGGCCGGCTTGCCCTCGGTGCGGAACGAAGCCTTCGAGAACCGCAGCGTTTGGCGGCCGCGCTGATCGAGCGCGGCGCTACCCGAGTACCAGCCCTCGCCGCTGCGGAAATACAGACTGACGTGGGCGACCGCGTCGGGGGTATCCGCGGCAAGGTGCAGGGCGAACGCCCCGAAGGCCGTCAGGTCCAGCGCCACGTCGCGGTCGTGGGTGCTGCGCGGCAACTCGGCGTCCTTGGCAAAAGGCAAGAAGACCTCGATGGCCTTGCGTCCGTCGGCCTCGATGGCCGTTACCGCCGGCGTGCCCGACGACGCGACCCACGCCCGGGCCGCCGTCGCGGAATCGGCATAAGAAAAAGCGTCCAAGGCCTCTTCGTGCCCCAAACCGGCCAAACCAAGGAAAAGCGCGAGAAAGGAAACGGGCATGGGAAACCTCCATGGTGCGATCGGCCAAGTTGACTTCTCGACGGGGCCGTCAACAAGCTCGAACCCGAGGCCCGTCGAAACCCCATTACTATCGCACACCACCGGCCCAAGACAAGCGGTCCCACCCACCGCCGAGCATTGCCCGGGCAGGACCAGATGGTATAAGTACGGCAAATGGCCTTGAAATCCAATTTCCGTCGTGTCGAGCGTACCCCCATCGTGGGTGCGTGGGGATGTCTATGAGTCGCAAGAAG
>JANLFZ010000590.1 GCA_024653385.1 Thermoguttaceae bacterium
GCGGAAAGGAGTTGCCGCTTTTCCATTTCCTCGATGCGGCAACGGCGCGGTCCGCCGGCGGAACCCGCCGGACGGGATCGGCGCCCCGAACCAAGCCCCAGGCGGCGCGGCAACGAGAGAAACTTCCTGAACAGGCCCACGTCGAACCTCCGTGTCGAAGTGCGTCGGGTTTGGGCGTCTTGACACCCGAAGCCCGGTACCCTATTTCCTTGCCATCGGCCCGGCGGGCAACTTCAACGACCAGACGCGGATCGTGGTGTCGAAGCCTCCGCTGACGAGTGTTTCGGATGCCTGATCCCAGGCCAGCGCGGCCACGGTGCCGGTGTGGCCGACCAGCCGGCTGACCTCCCGCGAGGACGCCACATCCCAGATGCGGACCAGGTTGTCGCTGCCGCCGGCCGCTACCCGCTCGGGTCCGCAGAACACCAGGCTTTTCACCTTGGAAGGTCGTTCGGGCATGGTGGCGATCAGCCGGCCGGCCGCCGCGTCCCAGATCCGTACGGTGCGGTCTTCGCCGCCGGAGGCGAGGCGTTTTCCGTCGGGCGACCACGCCAAGGCGTTGACGCACAGACGGTGCCCCTTCATCTCGTGGACCAGGCGCGCGCTAGTGGTTTCGTAGAGGCGGACGACCCCTCCGCGCCCCGCGGCAGCCAGCAGGTGGCCGTCGGGCGAGAAGGCGACGGCCCGCGTGTCGCCGCCCGGCGCGTCGAGTTCCTGGACCTGCTTGCCGGTCTCGACCTGGTAGACCCGCAACTTCTTCTCGAAGCCGCCCGCGGCCAGCAGGCGACTGTCGGGGCTGAACACCAGGGCGAAGACGCCCTCGACCGGATCGGCCATCGCCCGCACCGGACGCTCGCCCGTCACCGACCAAAGATGAATGCGGCAATCGTTGCCCGCCGTGGCCAGCCACCGGCCATCGGGACTGAACGCCACCGCCCGAACCCAGTCGCGATGCCCGGTCAACCGGCGGATCAACTCGCCCTGGCGGGCATCCCAGAGCCGGGCCAGGTGATCGTCGCCCGCGGTGGCCATCAACATGCCGGTCGGCGCGACCGCCACGCAGGAGATGACCGGCGGTTTGTCGGGTTGATCGGGCGCGGTGAACTCGATGATTCGGGTCGGACTGAGTTCAGCGATCGACTCGGCACCGAGTGGAACAACCCCAGCGGCGTACATCAGGCCGCCGCAGACAACTCCGAGCCATCGAAATCGCCACATAGTCCCCCCCGATAAGCGGAAAATAAGGCGCGTGCGTCAATGCGGCACGGCTTGGCACAATGCCGCGCCCATTGGCGCCTACGCGCTTGTATCGGCTAGGACCGTCGGGCAACTTTGGAACGGAAAGTTGTTTGGGAAAGAGATTAACGCTTAAATAGACTGGGTAAACATCGCTCGCCGCCACACGCCGGGGCGACAGGGTTTATCGGGTCGGACAGGAGACGATTCCTCGTCGCTGCCGGAGTTTCATCGCGCGACGCTGGCCCATGGAGCGCCGTGCGGTGACGGATCGCCCCCCTCTCCAGAGCGTGTTCTTGGGATGCCTTGCGACAACTCGTTGCTTGGTTGATAGTTGTGGCATGTCGCAAGCATCGTCATGGTACGCGTCAGCCATTTTCCTGCGTGTTGATCCGTCGCAATAAGTCACTTGGCCGCTTGGGCAAACTGTTTGACATGGCAAAATGGGCGAAGTTATACTAACGGGACACGGATCCCCATTCCGTCGGAGCTTAGAGCGGGCGCCGCTTCTCCATCGCGGTCACAGGAAGGGTCTCCCATGAACCTGGTCGGCAAGATTCTCACCGGGATCATTGCGTTGTTCTCGATCGTCTTCATGACGCTGGTCATGGCGGTGTACGCCACGCATCAGAACTGGAAAAAGGTGGCCAAGGAAGTCGAGACCAAGCTCAACGAAGAGACGACCAAGAACAAGGCCCTTCAGGATCAGCTCGAGAAGCTCAAGAACGATTACGCGGCCGAACGGCAGCAGTTGCTCGACGCCAAGAAGAGCGCCGACACCGAGGTCGATCTCGTCACCAAGGAACGCGACAAGCTCAAGGCCGAGCACGAGGACCTCGAGAAGCAGAAGAGCCAGGCGGTCACCGCGCTGGCGACGCTGTCGGATCGAGCGAAGGGCCTTCAGGCCGAGGTAGCCGCGCTCCGCGATGATGTCCGCAAGGCCGAACAAGACCGCGACGCCAAGTTCAGCGAGGTCGTCAAGAAGACCGACGAACTGCACGGTCTGGCCAACACGCTCGCCTCGCTCAACCGCGCAAAGACCACCCTGACCGACGAACTCACCCGCGCCATGCAGGTGCTCAACAAGTTCGGCCTGAAACCGGCGCCCGAGCTGTACGCGGGCCAGCCGCCCCACCCCGTGTTCGGCAAGGTGCTGGCCAACCCGGGCACGGGGTTGATCGAGATCTCGCTGGGCTCGGATGACGGGTTGGCCAAGGGCCACCGCCTGGAGGTCTACCGGATCTCGGCCAACGAGAGCACCTATCTGGGCCGCGTGGAGATCGTTAGCGCCGTGCCGGAACGCTCGGTGGCCAAGATCATCCCCGAGTTCCAGAAGGGCGTCATCCAGAAGGGTGACGATGTCGCCTCGCAACTCCAGTTCAGCGGCGTCGCTGCCGCCAAGTAGCATGGCCGGACCTTATCGCAAACCCCGGGCCGACCTGTACACCGTCATGCTTCTCGTGGCGTGGCTGGCGCTATTGGTGGGCATTGCGCTATTGTATTTCGAGACCGCCGAGTACGGGTCGCCCCCCTGGAGCCGCTCCGGGTCGGCGCCGACCTCTCCGGCAGCCGCGGCGGTCGCTTGGGACTGGACGACGCCGGTCCAGGCGTGACTTGGCGCGGTTTGTGTAACCGCTCGGCCGCGACGGGTGTATAACGGGGAAAAGACCTGATCACGCCCCCGCGATCACCCCACGAGGCCCAACCATGCGATGCGCCGCAATCACGGCGGTCGTGCTTCTTGGACTGGCCGCGACGCTCTCGGCCGCGCCGGTCGATTTCGCCCAGGTGGCGGCCGATGCGGGTTGGCTGGTCCACCTCGACGTCGATGGCCTGCGCCAGGCGGCTCTCTTCCAGAAGGCGTACCAAAAACTCGTCGAGGACCAGCCCAACGTCGCCAAGCAGCTCGATGCCCTCCATACGCTGCTGGCAATGGACGTGCGCCGCGACCTCCACGGCATTACCGTCTATGGCAAGCGGCTCGGGGCGGCCGAAGGCGTGCTCTTGGTCCATGCCGATCTCGATCCCAAGGCCCTTGCGGCCAAAGCGCAATGGCTTCCCGAACACAAGATCATCGCGTATGGGGCTTATGAATTGCACACGTGGGCCGACACCGGCCGAAAGGACCCTCGGCGCCTGCTGGCCGGCGCGTT
>JANLFZ010000591.1 GCA_024653385.1 Thermoguttaceae bacterium
GCACAATGTCCACGATGCCCTCGATGGCGAAGACGCGACCTTTAGGAGTGCGCTGCTGCGGCAGGCTCAGGCGCACCTCGGTGTCGGTGACGCGCTCGGTGATCAAGTAAAGCTGGTTGAGCATGTAGTCGTTCGAGCGGTCGAAGAACGTCACCGGGCCGTTGAAGCGGTTCCTGGGGCTGTCTGGATTCCAGGTAAAGCTCTGATCGAGCCATCCCCGCACCTCGATCCGGCGTTTAGCCAGGAACGGGAAGTCGAACAGCCGGCGAGGTTCGTCGCCCTCGTCCTCCTCCTCGAATGCTCCCTCGGGCGCCAGCACGCTCCCGGCGGCGATGGGTGGAACCGCCGAGGGCTGGGCCGGACGGTCGCTGGGCGACGCGCTGGGAACGCCCGGCCCGGCAGGAGCGGGCGCCGACAAGTAGCTGTCGTACGCCATCGAGATCGACGGAACCGGCGGGGTCGGGCCCTCAAGCTCCTGTGCCGAGGCCGCACGGGTTGACCACGGGATGAGGAAAATCGCTGCCGCAGCGATCAGAGTACGCTTCATGGGCGGGAACTCCATTTTCCGAGGAGGCGGCTGCTAGCGCCGCCGGCGCCGTATCTGGGCGCATTCCTGGCGGGGGCGACGACAATCGCGCGCGACGTGCGGGCGAATCGGCCTTCCTTGGTGGTATCGGAAACGCCACCGACGCCAATTGACCGGAAGACGAGACGAACTCCGGCCATGCCATCGCCGAAGGCTCAACGGACGAGAGACCTTGCGGCCTGGATAAAGCCTGCCGCGCAGGCGCCGGGCTTGGCCGCGATCACGCCCCGTGCGAGGGAGCAGGACGTCAGGCGCGCGGCGCGGCAAGTGCCGACTTGGCCTGGGCGACGATGTTCTCGACCGTGATCCCGAAGTGCTTCAAAAGCACCCCGACCGGCGCCGACGCGCCGAAGCCCTTCATGCCCACGAAACGTCCGCCGCTGCCCAGGTACTTCGACCACCCCAAGTCGATGCCCAACTCGACCGCAACCCGAGCGCGTACATCAGGGGGGAGCACCGAATCGCGATACTCGGCCGGTTGCTGCTCGAAGAGTTCCCAGCTTGGCATGCTCACCACGCGCGCCCGAATGCCCTCGGCCGCAAGTCGCTCGGCGGCATCGAGGCATAGCGCGACTTCGCTGCCGGTGCCGATGAGGATCACGTCGGGCTTGCCCGATCCATCGGCCAACACATAGGCGCCCCGGAGGAGGCCCGACGCCGGAGCCAATCGCGACCGGTCGAGCGTGGGGAGATTCTGCCGCGTCAGCACCAGCGCGGCAGGGGTATGGGTCAGCGAGAGGATGGCCCGGTACGCCTCGGCCACTTCGTTGGCGTCGGCCGGCCGGATGACGACGAGGTTCGGGATCGCCCTCAATGCGGCCAGGTGCTCGACCGGCTGGTGCGTGGGACCGTCCTCACCGACCCCGATCGAGTCGTGGGTAAAGATGTAGATCACCGGCAATCCCATGAGGGCCGACAAACGCAACGACGGCCGAAGGTAGTCGCTGAACACGAAGAAGGTGCCCACGTAAGGGCGCAGGCCCGACAGGGCCATGCCGTTGGCGATCGCCGCCATGGCGTGCTCGCGGATGCCGAAGTGGAAGTTCCGCCCGCCCGGACTCGCCGCGCCGAAGTCGCCCACCGGCGCGAAGTTCAATAGCGTGTTGTTCGACGGGGCCAGGTCGGCCGACCCTCCCACCAGCCACGGCACGCGCTGGGCCACCTGGTTGAGCACCTTGCCCGACGACGCCCGAGTGGCCAGCCCCTTGGCGTCCGCCGCGAACGGCTCGATCCCCGCGTCCCAGCCGCCGGGCAGTTCGCGGCGGGCCATGCGCTCGATCTCTTCGGCCATGTCGGGCCAGCGGTTCTTGTACTGGGCCAGCGCCGCCTCCCAGGATTCGCGCGCCTGCCGTCCGCGCGCGCCGATCCCCTCCCGGAAATGGGCCAGCACCTCGTCCGGCACCACGAACTCTTCGTTCTCGGGCCAGCCGTACGCCCGCTTCGTCAAGCGGACCTCTTCCTTGCCCAGCGGCGCGCCGTGGGCCCCATGCGTGTTCTGCTTGTTCGGCGCGCCAAAGGCAATGACCGAACGGACCACCACGAGCGTCGGCCGGTCGGATTGCCGCGACGCCGCCAGGGCCGCGCGCAACGCGGGCAGGTCGTTCACATCGGCCACCTTCAAGACATTCCACCCCAGGCCGCGGAACTTCGTCTCGACATCCTCGCTGAAGGCCAGCGAGGTCTCTCCCTCGATCGTGATCCCGTTGTCGTCGTAAATCCAGCAGAGATTCGAAAGCTTCCAGTGTCCGGCCAGCGACGCGGCCTCGGTCGAGATGCCTTCCATCAGGTCGCCATCGCTGCACAAGGCGTAGACGCGGTAGTTGAACAGTTCGGCGCCCGGCCGGTTGTATCGCGCGCCGAGCCAGCGCGCGGCGACCGCCATGCCCACACTGTTGGCCACGCCCTGGCCGAGCGGCCCGGTCGTCGTCTCGACGCCCGCCGTGTGGCCGAACTCGGGATGGCCCGGGCAGCGGCTGTCGAGCTGCCGGAACTTGCGGATGTCGTCCAGCGACACGGCCGGCTGGTCCACGGGCCGGCCGTCGGCCCCCAACCGCCGCACGCCGGTCAGGTGAAGCATCGAATACAACAGCATCGAGGCATGACCGCAGGACAACACGAAGCGGTCGCGGTTGGGCCAGCCGGGCGATGCCGGATCGTACCGCAGCACGTCGTTGTACAGCACATACGCCACCGGGGCCAACGCCATGGGCGTGCCTGGATGCCCGCTCTTGGCCGCCTCGACGGCGTCCATCGACAGGGTGCGGATCGTGTTGATGGCCAATTGCTCGATGTCGCGCATACAAACCGGCATGGTCCCGCCTCCGCCCTTTGCGCGGCGGAGTCATCCCGTAAGAAGAACAACTTGCGATACGGCAAAGCGTGTAGTCTAGGGACCCGGGCCCGACCTGTCAACGCAAGGCGACTCGGCATGGTGGGTGTGGTTGGGGATGAGGGATTGGGGATTGGGGATTGGGGGCACGAAAGGCGTGGCGTGGCGAAGTGGTTGGCGTAATGGCTCGCCCCCGCGCGATTTCGTCAAAGCGTTGCGCACCCTAGGCGCGTGCGTGCAAAGCACGCAAGCTACCTACCGCAGCTCGAGCAGCTTTTGCCCGCTTTGGGCATCCCACACCATGGCCGTGCGGTCACCCGATGCCGTGACGATCCTCCGGCCGTCCGGACTGAAGCTGGCAGACCGGACCCAATCGGTATGCCCTTGGAGTGTCACGAGCTTCTGGCCACTCTGTGCATCCCACACGATGGCCCTGCGATCAGGCGATGCCGTGACA
>JANLFZ010000592.1 GCA_024653385.1 Thermoguttaceae bacterium
GCCTAATCAATCGACACTCTCGGGTAAAGCTGGTGGTAAGATAGGAAATCGGCGGCAATTTCTTGTCTTTTCCATCTTGGGTAATTAAGATCAAGGCTTACTGGCCGTGCCAATCATGCGCTCCCACCCTTCGACGCCTCGCCGACGTGGTGGGAGCGTGCGGAATCTCGCCCGGAACCGGAGACCCAGGACATGCGCTGGCAAACTCGTCCCCTCCTCAAAGCCCTCGCGGTGGTCGCCGTCGCCCTACTCGTCCTGCGACCGCTGCCAGCGGCGGCCCAGCAGAACCAGAACCAGAACCAGAATCAGAATCAGAACCAGAACCTCAGCGGCGTGGCGGGCATCGTGGTCGATGCCCAGGGCGTGGTCGAGACGAAGGCCGTCGTCGATCCGAACGGGCAGTTGATGCGCCAACAGATTCAGGCCGCGCGCCAGAGTCTCAGCCGCGATGTGCAGACGTTCAGCAAGCTGCGCAAGGTCTCGCTGACGGCGCTGGAAAGGACGATCCGCGAAAAGAACGGCGTGGTCACCGAGGAAATGAAGTACCTGGCCGGGCTGCTTCGCGTCCGCTACGTGTTCCTCTACCCGGAAAGCGGCGACATCGTGATCGCCGGACCGGCCGAGGGTTGGGCCACCGATCCCTCGGGACGCGTGGTGGGGATCACCACGGGCCGGCCGGTCGTCCAGTTGCAGGACCTGGTGGTGGCCCTGCGGATGTTCCCGCCCGGAAAGAAAGGCACCGAACTGATAAGCTGCTCGATCGACCCCACGCCCGAGGGACTGGCCGCCATGCAGCGGTTCCTTCGGAGCATCGGGTCGCAAGCCACGCCCGGCCAGACGCAGTTCATCGTCGATGGGCTGCGCACCAGCTTGGGCCTTCAGGCCGTGACGATCAGTGGCGTTCCGCCCACCACGCACTTCGCCCAGGTGATGGTCGAGGCCGATTACCGGATGAAGCTGATCGGCATCGGGTTGGAGCGACCGCCGGTGAAACTGGTGAGCTTCGTCGAGCGGGTCAACCCGGCCCAGGTCTCGCGCAACGCCCTGTTCCGCTGGTTCTTCACGCCCGATTACCAATGCGTCCGGCAAAGCGAGGACCAACTGGCGGTGGAACTGGTGGGTGACGGCGTGAAGTTGGTCGGCGAAGACGAGTTGGTCAGCGCCAGCGGCCAGCGGCAGTCGTCGGGCAAGTCGAACCGGGCCAGCGAGGCGTTCGTGGTCAGCTTCACCAAACGCTATCCCGAACTGGCCGAGCGGTCCCCCGTCTATGCCGAACTCCGTAATCTGATCGATCTGACCGTGGCATGTGCCTACATGCAGAAGGCCGATTTCTACGGCAAGGCGCGATGGAAGATGGAGTTCTTCGGCAGCGAAAAGGAGTTCCCCGTCGAGACCTACAACGCCCCGAAAATGGTGGGGTCCGCGGTCGCCGCAATCTGGAGGGGCAACCGCCTGATGACGCCCATCGGCGGAGGCGTCCACATCGAGCCCGCCGTGGCCATCCAGTCGAACAACCTGCTTTCGGATGACAAGGGCGAGGTGGCCAAACTCCGCAGCCAAACCAAGGTCGAGCTGCGCAAGGGGCAGTGGTGGTGGGACTAGCGCATGACGAATGTCGAATGACGAATGTCGAATGACGGCCGCTTGCGGTTTTGCCGCGCCGCAAGCGGTTTTTCATTGCGCCCCCATACTAACCCGACGCGCCAGCGAGGGCCATTTCGTCCGACGCGCTAGTGGGGGTCATTTGGACCCACTGGCCAGCGAGGGCCGTTCTGGCGCTCCCGCCCCGGCGCCCCGCATCCATACTAACCCGACGCGCCAGCGAGGGCCGTTCTGACCATCGCGCCAGTCAGGGCTGCACCCGACGCCGCGATCTGCCCTCGCTGGGGCGTCGGGTTCGTGTATAATGCGGGCCCACAGGGAGGTGATCTTGGAGATGGGAACGGATCCGTGGGGAATCGACAGCGGCTACGAAGACACCAGCCACCATTGGCACGCGACTTCGGCCGAGACCCGCGAGGCGATCCTCGCGGCCATGGGTGTAACGATCCGGGAGGCTCCGCGACCCGATCGAGACCCGGTGCGGGTCGTGGCGTCGGGCCGGCGCACGCGCTGGGCCGAGCCGGGCACGCTGCACCTGGAGGATGGAACGTCCCTGCCCGTGCGCGACCATCTGCCGCCCGATCTTCCGTGCGGCTATCACGAGTTCCGCGCGGCCCTGGGTGATGTGGCCCAGCGGGTTATCGTGGCCCCCAAGGACTGCCTCTTGCCCGAGCCGGGCTGGGGCTGGTCGGTGCAACTGTACGCGGCCCGATCGCGCGCGAGTTGGGGGATCGGCGATCTGGCCGACTTGCGTCGCATCGGACAGTGGGCCAAGGGGTTAGGGGCTGCGATGCTTCTGGTGAACCCCTTGGCGGCCGGCGCCCCCGTGGTGCCCCAGGAGCCCAGCCCGTATTTTCCCACCAGCCGGCGGTTTCTCAACCCGCTCTATCTGCGCGTGGAAGAGGCCCCGGGAGCGGCCGAGTTGGGGCCCCTGCTCGATCGGCTCGCGGCCGCGGGCAGGGCCCTTGGCGATCGCCGCCTCATCGACCGCGACGAGGTGTTTCGGCTGAAGGATCAGGCGCTGCGAACCCTGTGGGCCGGGTTCCCCGGAAGCGATGCGTTCGAGGCGTATTGCCGCGAGCGAAGCCCGGAGCTGGAGACCTTTGCCACCTGGTGCGCCTTGGCGGCGGCGCACCAACGGGGCGATTGGCGCACGTGGCCGGCCGAACACCAGCGTCCCGATACGCCCGCGGTGCGCCGCTTCGCCCGCGAACACGCCGGCGAGGTCCGCTACCACCAGTGGCTCCAGTGGCTGTTGGACATGCAACTCGCCCAGGCCGCGCGTGCGACGAAACTCGTTCACGACCTGCCGATCGGGGTCGATCCGGGGGGGGCCGACGCCTGGGCCTGGCAGGACATTTTGGCCGACGGCTGCACGGTGGGGGCTCCGCCGGACCTCTTCAATCCGGCCGGCCAGGACTGGAACTTGCCGCCGATGGTTCCACACAAGCTGCGCGCGGCAGGCTACGGGCCGTTCGTCCAGACGATCCGCGCCGCGCTGCGCCACGCCGGCGGCCTGCGCATCGACCACGTCATGGGGCTCTTCCGCCTGTACTGGATTCCGCGCGGGTTCGGGCCGACGCGGGGCGCCTACGTGCGCTACCGGGCCGACGAGCTGTTGGCCATCGTCGCCCTGGAGAGCCGCCGGGCGGGGGCATTCGTCGTCGGCGAGGACCTGGGCACGGTCGAACCGGCGGTCCGCCGCGAGTTGCGCAAACGGCGGATGCTCTCGTTCCGCGTGCTCTGGTTCGAGAAGAG
>JANLFZ010000593.1 GCA_024653385.1 Thermoguttaceae bacterium
TGCGACCACACGGCCGAGTGCTTAGAATCGACCCTTGACCGGGGCTCTCTTTCGGCGCGTGCGGAACCGGGCTGGCGATTTGCATCTGCCTGGCAGCGTAATCGTCGGGCGTTGCTCGGTGTGCAACCTATGGGTTCCATGTGGACCGGGGCGAGCTACTCGGAGGTTTGGTGTGGCGGGCTATTGGGATCGCTCCAAGTGGCGGTTGGTACACGCGACTCCGATTTCGGCTCGCCGGCACGAGATCGACCCTAATATCGGCATTCGGGAGTCTTGCAAGCAACCCACGTCCGCAACGCCGTGCCAAAGGTGGATCCCATGACCGTGGTGCGCGGGTTCTTCTTTCTCGCAACCGCCTGTTGCGCCGCCATAGGTTGGGCGGCTGAGACTTGCGCATGGAAGGCTGGCTTGGCTCGGGCAAAGATCACTCCCGATGGGCCCATCCCGATGGCCGGCTATGGCCCTCGAATCTCGCAGGGCGCCCTGGATGATCTGTACGCCAAGGCCCTGGTGCTGGAGTCGCCGGAGGGGCACCGCGGCCTGCTGCTAAGCGCCGACCTATTGTTCTTCCGGCGAGACGTGGCCGAGGAAATCGCCCGGCGCATCATCGCCCGTACGGGGCTTAAGCGACACCAGATTCTCCTGAGCGCGTCCCACACGCACTCCGGGCCGGTCCTCGGAATGAACGCCGATGTGGAGAACTTCGGCGTCCCGAGTGAATACCGGGCGCGGGTCGCAAGGTACACGGAGCGAGTCATCTGCCAATGCGAAGGCCTGGCTGCCGCGGCCATGGCCGACCTCAAGCCCGCAACCCTGCGCTTTGCGACCGGGCGGGCCGATTTCGTGATGAACCGCCGCCTTAAGACCAAGGATGAGGTTGTCATGGCCCCCAATCCCCAGGGCCACGTGGACCGTACCGTGCCCATACTCCGTGTGGATGGGCGAGACGGCGAGTTGCGGGCCTTGGTCTTCGGTTGTGCCTGTCACCCCGTCACGTTGGGAGGCGACAATTTGCGGCTGTCCGCCGACTACGCCGGCTACGCCCAGGAGGCCCTGGAAAAGCAATTCCCCGGTGTCCATGCCATCTTCCTGATCGGATGTGCGGGCGACGCCAATTCTCACCCCCGGGGTACGGTTGCGCTGGCTTGCCAGCAGGGCGAAAAGCTGGCTGCCGAGGTCAGTCGGGTGGCGAGCGGCCGGTTGAAGCCGATCGGCGTGCCGTTGCACACCGAACTGGAGTGGATCGACCTTCCGCTTGATGATGGACTCACCCGTCCCCAGCTCCAACAAATTGCCTCCGGCTCGCCGGTGTGGCACGCCCGTAACGCCAAGGGGTTGCTCCAAATCCTCGAAAGCGGAAATCCCCTGCCCCGGTCGTACAAGGCGCCCCTGGCGGTCTGGCAGTTCGGCCACGATCTGACCCTCGTGGGCCTGCCGGGCGAAGCTGTGTCGGAATACGTACCGCGGCTCCAGCAGGCCTTGGGACCAGGGGGACTTTGGATAGCGGCCTATGCCAACGAGTCGTTCGGCTACCTGCCCACCGCCCAGATTCTCCGAGAAGGTGGCCACGAGTCGATGGGCCTCACTCTGGACACAGGGTTCTTTTCGCCGAAGGTGGAAGAAGTGCTCGTGGCACAGGTGCAAAGGCTTGCCAAGAAGGCAGGCCGTCCCATCCCTCCCGGCGACGCCAGACCCTCCATACCACCGCCGGCCGCCGATGGCGCGAGTGTGTTGCCGCCCTGGGTGGTATTCCCCGACGAGCGATGGATCGAGATCACGGCGGAAGAGGCTGGCTTCGACGCGAAAAAACTCGACGCGCTCCTGGCCCGGGCCGATATCCACGGCGGCGGATTCGGCGGAGTACAGGTCGGCCCGGACCAGTGGGGCGCGGTCCTCACCCGCGGCGGTTGTCTGGTCCGACGCTGGGGTAACCCCAGCTATCGCTTCCAGTCGGCCTCGCTGGGCAAGTGCCTCACGCGGGCCTTGTTCGGGCTGAGCGTGGAGGCCGGCCTGCTCAAGCCCGACGAGCCCATCTGGAAGACCTGGACCGGACGCGGCGAGCTTTCACACCCCCACAAGTATCTGGACGAAGGACTGCATCGCCAACTCACTTGGCGCCACCTGCTCGAGCACCAGGGGGGCTTCGTGCTGGAAAGCGGCTTCCACTGGCGCAACCGGACGATCTTTCACGCCGCGATTCCCGAAGGCGTCCGATGGACCGGCGATCCCCTGTTCGACAACTACGCCCACACCCCGCCCGGCGCTGTGACACGTTACGCAAGCGGCGGCTATTGGCGGCTGGCCCAGGCGATGACGGCCTTGTGGGGAAAAGACCTTAAAGACGTGCTGGATGAACGACTGTTCCGCCATCTTGGAATTCCGCCGCAGCGCTGGGAGTGGTTGCCTGGCAAGCGGGTCCATGATACCCGCGATTTCTATCCCGACTTTCCCGGCTACGGCGAGTATGTGGACCCGCCCTACGAAATCCATGGTGTCGTCGTCCGTGGGGGACCCGGCTGGATCCAGATGAGCGCCGAAGATCTGGCCCGCTTCGGCCTGCTGATCGCCACGGGTGGGGTGTGGAAGGGCAAACGTCTGCTCGGCCCGGAATGGCTGCGCGGCCACGCCGGACTGGATATCCACGTCGTCGCGGGCGACCCGGACACCTTGGTGGCTATCGCGAAAATCAACACCAAGAACTTCCCCTTCGGCACCGAGGTCGGTACGCAGGGCAAGTTCGCGTTTCCCAAAGACTTGATTGTTGGGCCCCCCGCCTTAAAGCGCGACGGAAAGCAGCGATGAACGAGGAGCCGTACATAAGAACCGATTGCGGGAGGAGCCATAGTGCGCGGGCGGATTTCCGCCGGGAATTCCGGGGATACACGACGGAATCATTGACGCGGGCGGCGGACGCCGGTAACGTCGGGGCATGGCGAGGTTGGCGAGATGGGTTGTGCCGGGGATGCCCCGCGACGTGACGCAGCGCGGCAACCGGCGCCAGCAGACGTTCTTCCACGAGGGAGCCGATGCGGCGTATCTGAAACTGATGGCCCAGTCGTGTGGCGATCGCGACGTGGAAGTATCGTGCTTCGCAGCCTTCGGCAAGCCTCCTGTGCGTTTCAAGGCGTCCGCTCGAAGGAACGTGCCACTAGAAAGGAGACAGGTCCATGGCCGACGAAGCAGATCTGCACTCATTCCCCAGCACCACATCGCGGCGATCTCTCTCTTCGGCCGTCGTTTTGGTTGCGCTTGCGGTTGCGCCTTGTTACGGGGTTCCGCCGGGCACGACGCAAGCGAAGACCGTCCTCGCAAGGTGTGCCTTGCCGGACGGTCTTCGCTTGCGTCG
>JANLFZ010000594.1 GCA_024653385.1 Thermoguttaceae bacterium
CCGGGCGGCACGGCTCCGGTCAGGTCGAGTAACTGGCCGCGGTCGAGGTCGTACGAAGCCGTGACGCGACCAGCGCCCTGCTCGACGAGCCATCCGGCGGACAAGGCGTTTGCAGCATGGAGCGAGAAGTCGGCCACGGTGAACAGGCCGTGCTCGCGGAAGAAGGCCAGGCCGGCGAGGTTCCGCACCAGGACCCCATCGGGCGCGTGGCGCAGCATCTCGCCGAACCAGCCCGTCTCGCCCGGCTTGTGAATGCGTGGGGTGGCCAGAAGGATCGCGGCCCCGGCTGCCCGGGCCGCATCGACCGCCTGGCGGTACTGGCGCAGATCGGCGAAATCGGCCGTCACGTGGTTCGCCCCGGCAGCCAGAACGCCCTCCAATTGCTCGAGCGATCGACAGAGCACGTGCAAACGGCGGTCCCCGCGCGCAGGCGCGTGCGGACCCGCCGGATCGCCGGCTTCGGCGCCGGATGCGGTTTGCGCGAGCAATCGGGCCACGACCGGTAGCGGCGCGAGGTCCCGCTCGGCCGGCCGGGATGCCGCGGCATCCAATTGCCGGACCATCTCCCGGCGCATGCTGCCCAAGACGCTCAAGGGGATCATGGGTCGGCCATGGATCCGCGCATCCAGGGTGCGCAGGCGGTACACGGTCTGGCCCAGTCGGCCCAATTGGGTCCGCAGGGTTTCCGCGGAAAGAGGGTGTTTGGCGGCCTCGGCCAGCGCCTGGGGCGATTCGACCCGGCAGAAGGCCCCGGAGGCCGCGCGGCCCTCGATGCGCATCGGCCCACCCGGGGCCGCCTCGACCACCAGGTCGAGATCGACTCGGCGCTTCGGTTCGGTGCCGGCGTACGTCTTGCGAAGCCGCCGGGTCAGGTCGGGATCGTCGGTCTTCCACACCCTCTGGCCCACGACCACCCTGCCAAGGTGGATCGCGCCGTGCCGAAATCCAAGTTCCACAACCCCCGAATCGACCGGTTGGTCGATGGGCCGGCCCTTGCGTCGGACCTCGTAGACCCGGCCACCCTGTTCGGCGTCCTCCATGCCAGGGGCCTCGAACACCACGCCATCGCCTCGCTGGACGGTCGCCGCCAGTGCCACGCACACGCGGCCTTGACGCACGCCACGCACCTCGCCCAGCAGCACGCCCCGGTTGGCGGAAGTTCGGCCGGGCACGAGCGATGGGTGATCGTGTCCCTCGAGCCAACCATGAGATAAGCCTCGCGAGAAGGTCAGCTCGAGGTCTTCGATTTCCTGCCGCGTGAACTCGACGGGCCGGCCCGCGACGGCCGAGTCGATCGCACGGCGGTAGTGCCGGACCGCGGCCGCCACGTAATCGGCCGGCTTCAGTCGGCCCTCGATCTTGAAGGCCGACACCCCCGCCGCCATCAGTTGCGGCACGAGATCGTAGCCCGCCAGATCCCGCGGGCTGAGCAGGTACTTCCGGTCGCCCAGGTCGGCCTCCAGGCCGTCGCACAGCAACCGGTACGGCAGGCGGCAGGCCTGGGCGCATTGGCCGCGGTTGGCGCTGCGGCCCCCGAGCGATGCGCTGGCCAAGCACTGGCCCGAGTAGGCCACACACAAGGCCCCGTGGACGAACGCCTCCAACTCGACCGGGGGCGGGTCGTCGGCCTGACTGCCGGCGGACACCTCGGCGATCTCGGCCACCGACAACTCCCGGGGCAGCACCACGCGACGGATGCCGAGCGACCGGGCCACGCGCAGGCATTCGGCGCTGGTGAGCGACATCTGGGTCGAGGCGTGGATGGGCCAGTCGGGGCACAGCGCCCGCACGATCCGGGCCGCGCCGAAATCCTGGACCAGCACCGCGTCGACTCCCGCGGCAAGGGCTTGCCGGGCCTTATGCTCGAAATCCTCCAATTCGTGGGGGAAGATCAGGGTGTTCAAGGCGAGGTATGCCTTGACGCCGCGGCGATGAAGAAAGGCCACGAGGCTGGGCAAGTCCTCGTCCGAGAAGTTCGCCGCCCTCGCCCGCGCGTTGTACCCGCTTGCAAGCCCGAAATACACCGCGTCGGCCCCGTTTTCGACCGCGGCGCAAGCGCAGTCGCTGTCGCCGGCCGGCGCCACCAGTTCCGGCGGACGGGGAGGCACCGAATTGCAGGGAGGCAGACCAGCCACGCCAGGGGGCATCGTGTGAGAGGGCCTTCGAGTCGCGCTGCCACCATTGTACGGTCCGGCGACCGAAGCGTCGCGGCCCGCGATGTCGCGCCCGAGTTCGCACCGGCTCACGCGAGGTGTTCGACGACAATCCGAATGCCGATGGCGATCAGCACGCAGCCGCCGGCAAACTCGGCCCAGCGTCCCGCGCCGGGGCCGAGCCGGCTCCCGAACACGATGCCCAGCGCGCTGAGCGTTCCGGCCACCAGTCCGATCAGGACCGCGGGGCCCCAAATCGAGACGTCCAGACACGCCATGCTGAAGCCGACGGCCAGTGCATCGATGCTCGTGGCGATCGAGAGCGTCACCAGCATCAGGCCGCGCGTGGGGTCGGTCCTGGCCTCGGGCGCCTTGGCTTGTCGCGCCTCCCACAGCATCCTCCCGCCCACGTAGTTCAAAAGCACCAGCGCGAGCCAGTGGTCGTAGGGGGCCACCTGCTCGGCCACCTGCCGGCCACCCAACCAGCCGACCACGGGCATGAGGAACTGGAACAAGCCGAAGTGAAAGGCCATGCGGAACGTATGCCGCGGCGTGACCGACGGCAGCACAAGCCCCGTGGCGATCGACACGGCCAGCGCGTCCATCGCCAATCCGACCGCAATGCCCAAAAGGGTCAAGGTGCTCAATTCGCCTCCCCGATCGACCGAAGGCTCCCGCGCCACGTTCTCGTACCGGACGGCCGGCCCCGACGCGTGCCGTAGATTCTGCCGAAAATGCCAACCGGCGACAAGCGCAACCGGCGGGTACGGTCCCTGCCCCAATCCCGATTGCGGCGCCGGGGCTCTTCGCCATACAATAGCGTCCACGATTTCCCGACGACCTTGGAGGCTGGCCCCATGCATATCTCGCGGAGAGACTTCTTGCGGCACTCGGCGTTCGGCTCGATCGGGGGGACGGCGGCCTGGGCAGCGCTGGCGTTCGACGAGGCGGCCCGGGGCGAGGAGGAGAAGCCAAAACCCGCCCGACCAATCGCGTTGTGCCTGGTGTCGGGGTCGCTGGAATACAAGTCCGACGCGTCGCTGGCCCTGTTCCAGGAGTACGTCGAAAGGAACTGCCCGGTCCGTTGCACCCGAGCGTTCATCCGCACCGAGAGCGACCTGCCGGGATTGGATCAACTGGATCGTTGCGACGCCATGTTGCTGTTCACGCGCCGCCTGAAG
>JANLFZ010000595.1:0-2089 GCA_024653385.1 Thermoguttaceae bacterium
GTAGAGGTGCGGCACGACCGTAACGTCCGACCCGGGCAGCATCGCGAGTCGATGGACAAGTTGCCGCTCGAACGCTGCCTGTCCGGCCGTCGGGGTCCGAGACCGGGACAGCACGATATGGGCTCTTTCAGACATGGGCTTCTCCGCGGGGCGCGCTGAACTGGCCCTTGAGCAGACGCTGGGCCAGGGGCCACCCGGCCTCGACGTGGGCCAGATACTCTTCGGCCGAGATCAGGCCCTGGCCCACGCCCGATAGGCGCAGTAGCCAACCCGCATCGTACAGATGGCTGTTGACCAGCGACGGTTTCTCGAGGACCGCGGTATTGTACTCCTCGATCCGCCCGTCGGTCGGGGCGAAAAGGTCGCTGGTGGCCTTGGAGGCCTCGACGTAACCGATGGGGTCGCCCTGCTTGACCATCGTCCCCAGATGGGCCGACCACCCGACGTGCTTCACGTCGCCCAAGAGCCGCACCGCATAAGCCGACAGCCCGAAACGATACCCTCCCTCGACTGCGAACGCCCACATATGGTTTGCCGCGTAGCGGCGATCCACGGGGAAGATCGCGGGCGATCGCCCCATCAGGAACACCAGGGGTTTGGGCATGGCGACAAGGGAAGATTAACGTCAAAGGACCAAGGGCAAAGGACGAATGACAAGAGACAAGAGCGCAAATCACTTCGCGCCAAGGCAATACAACTCGCCCGAGTCGGTGCCGAGAACCAACCGGCCGTCGGCCACCGCGGGCGAGGCGACGATGGCGCCGCCTGCTTCGAAACGCCACAACTCGTTGCCGGTTTTCGCATCCAGCACATACAGCCGGCCGTCGGCCGACCCGACGAACACGCGCTGCCCGACGACCACGGGCGAGCTGTCCACCCGGCCCCTGGTCGCAAAGGTCCACCGAGGCTTGCCGGTCTTCGGATCCAGCGCGTGCAAACGCTTGTCCTGGGAGCCGACGAACACCGCCTCCGGCGTGACCGCGGCCGACGACCGGAACGGGGCGCTGTGGTCGGCAGGCTCGTACTTCCAGACCACCTCGGGCTTCTGCCAGTCGACGCCGAAGAACATCCTCCCTTCGGTTCCGACGAACAACATCTTGTCGAGCACCGCGGGGGTCGAGCCGGTCGGCCCTTCGAGGCTCACGTCGGCGGTCTGTTTGCCGCTGGCAAGGTCGATCACGTGCAATCGCTCGTCGCATCCAGCCACGAAGGCACGGTCGGCCACGATGGTCGGGAAGCAACGAATTTGGTTCTCGCTCTTGTACTTCCAGACCAGCCGGCCTGACTCGGCATCCAGGCAATAAAGATTGCCGTCCTGCGAACCGAACAGCACGTTCTTGCCGTGGAAGTTGGCCCCCGAGTTGATCTCGGCCTCGGTATCGAAGTGCCACTTCGGTTTGCCGGTTCGCGCATCGAGACAATGGAAACGACCGTCGCTATCGCCGACGAAAACCGCCCCATCGCGGACTGCGGCCGGCGCGGTGAAGCCCAACTCGGTGGCGAACTCCCAGACCGCCCGACCCGTGGCCAGTTCGACCGCATAGAACTTGCCATTGAGGCTGCCGACGTACACGCGACCGTCGGCGATCACGGGCGTGGCTTCAAACCCCCCTTGCTTGACCGAGAAGGTCCACAGTACTTCGAGTTTCTCGGGCAGCGAGGCCCTGGCGACCCCGCTGGCCGTGGGGTCACCGCGAAACAGAGGCCAGCCGTCCGCGGGGGCACTAGAAACCTGGGGACCCGGTGCCGCCGGTTCCCCCGTGGGGGCAAGCCGCAGAAAACTCATGAGCATAATGAGACATAAGCCCAACACCGAACCCAGGCACAGCGACCTGTTCGTCTTGGGACCGCTGGTTGGATTGCTCATGTCCGTCACCGTTCCGTGGTGCAAACGAAATCCGCATCCCTGGCTGACGCAACGTCCAGCCAGCTTGCGCAGGACTCCGTGGCTGCGCGGTTTGCCGAGTCGCCTTAGGCTGTCGAGCTGCACCGGGTGCGCTTGCGCGACATCAGGTGGAGCCTGATGGCGTGGTGGGGTTCGGCGTGCTGCTCAGTTGAGAGAGCACCTGAATGGGTTGCTTCAGGTGCT
>JANLFZ010000595.1:2099-3325 GCA_024653385.1 Thermoguttaceae bacterium
CATTCAGGTGGGCCAGCCTTGGTCCGAAGCGGTCAACAAACTCGTTGAGAATGAACTCCCCATCGCAGAGTGCCTCGCAGTTCTCGTTGATCTCGCGCGTGAGGCTCAACAAGTACTCGGTTTGCACCCTGCCGAGGGCTTCGGCAGCGGTTCGGCAGGCCCGGGCAAGTCCCGGGTTGGCTTGCTTCCACTGGCCCAACTCGTTGGCCCGTTGGCGTTGATTGGCCCCCACCTGGTTGACCAACTCCTCGAGCAACTCGTTTTGTCGGTCTTGGGCGGCGAGCAACTCCCTCAGCAAGCCAACGATTTCGGCGGTGGTGCCAGGGTGGAAATTGGCCTGCGCGCCGTAAGCGTTGTGCGAAACGTCAATTTGGCTGTAGAGCGTAGGTCGCGGCCGACGGTCTTCTGGCATATCACGAGGGTCCTTTCGATTGCTCCAGTATAAGCACGAATTGCCGGGGAAGTCGAGTGGCCGACACGACAACTCGCGCAGAACCGCAAGGCACCGTCCTAAAGTCCCGCATAATCGGAACCGATTCATGCCTAGTCGAGCAGGCCGGCCCTGGGCGGCCGTCCTGCGCTACCCCCAAACCCTTGGTATAAATCGCCTGGAGAACCTGGAGAGACTGCATCTGGATGGGCGACAGCAAGTCCAAATCCGCTTTGGGTTTTCTTACCGTCATCGAGGACCCGGACCACGGTTTGTTCGGGGGGTACCTCGTCTTGAACCCTGCGGGTCGTCCTTTGGAGTTCCACTGCACCACGCCCATCAAGCCCACCCGCGCCCAACAAATTCTCTACGGTCCGACGCTCGAGCCCTACTTGTTCGGCGAGCAGATCGGTCTGACGCTGGTCACGAAGGCGACTGCCGAGCCCTTGGTGGTATGCACGGATCGGCCGGCGGTGCTGGCAATGCGGGAGCACGTGCGGGTTCCCGTAACGCTGGTGCTGCCCCCCGACGGAACGGCCTGCGACGAACCGGCCGGTGCGGCCGGGTCGGGCGAGGCCGGCCGGTGGCTGCGGCTGGATACGGCGCACGGCGGTGACCGTCTGGTAAGTTTCGTGTTCGGACGCAATCGGCTGGCAGTTCCCATGGCGGCCGAACCTGACCGCGAGTTGATCGTCCAGCGATTGGCCGTCTGTGCGGAGGCGTTCGACCTGGCGGAGCCGTTCCAACGGATCCGCGAGGCGATTGCCGAGGCCCGGCGCGGAGGGCAATCGGGGTG
>JANLFZ010000596.1 GCA_024653385.1 Thermoguttaceae bacterium
ATGCCGTGCAGGTCGCCATCTCGCCCGAGGACACCCCGACCGGGAACTCGCCCGACCAGCCGGCCGGCCGGTACGAGTTTCTGTTCGTGGCCGACGGCGGCCGCGGCAAGTGCTTCCAGCTCGCGTCGCCGGACACCAAGCTTGCCGAGGCGGCCAACGAACGCGATCCGGCGCCCTTGGCCTTCGACAAGGCCGAGATCGCGGTCGCCCGGCAGGGCACGATCACCTATTACGAATGCGCGATTCCGTTCAAGACGTTGGCCGACATCCGTCCAGGCGAGGGACGCGAGTTTTGCCTTTCGATCCTGGTCCACGATCCCGATGGCACCGGGCTACGCGATTGGGGCCACGCCGCCGGATTGTGGCCCTCGGAGCGAAACCGCCTGGCGTGGAGCCGGTGGATCGGGGCCAAGTGGGGTCCGGAACCGCCCTTCGACAACAAGACCCCTTGGGGACTGTGCAGCTCGAAGTACTGAACCACACGGCAAATCGGGAAACTCGCCCCGGCGAGAAGCAAGAACGATCTTCCACGACAGGAGGACGACCATGCGTTCGTTCAAGTGGCATGTGCTTTTCGGTGGCTTGACTTGGGGGCTGGCGGCGGGGCTTGCCCTTGCTGCCGACGACGCCTGGTCGTCGGCCCCGCCCGCTGCCGGCGGGAAGATCGTCTTCCGCGTGGCCACCGCCGAAGACGAGAACCCCCAGGCCGCGGGCAAGGCGGCCGCCGAGTCGCTCCAGAAGGCGATGGCCGGCGCGCCCTTACGCGCGGTCATCGTCTCGGAGTGTTTCGAGGACCGAGAGAACAAACAGAAACTGCTCAAGGCGATCGCTTCGGTCTTGCCCGAGCAAATCATCGTGGGCGGCGCCACCTACGGCTCGATCACCCAGGCGGGCTGCACCGATGCCGACTCGGTGTGCCTGTTGGGGATCGGTGGCGACGGGGTCGGGGTGTCGGCCGCGCTGGTGACCGCGATGGGCACGGCGAAGCTGACGTTCGAGACGGATCGCGCCAAGATCGAGCAGTGTCTGCATGACGCCGGGGCGAAGCTGGCCGGCAAGCTCCGCCGCACCGACCAGGACCGGCTCCTCGTGCTTATCGCCGACGCCCACGCGCCGAAGAACCAGGCCCTTGTCGAGGGCGTGCAGAAGGTGGTGGGCGCCCAGTTCCCCATCGCCGGGGGCTGCGTGAACAAGAACGCCGGCCAGACGTTCGTTTATTTCGGCGGCGCACTGCACGACGACTCCGCGGTGGCGTTGATGCTTAGCGGCGATTTCCGCGTGGGGTTGGCCGGGCGCCAGGCCAAGGAAAACGACAAGGTCATCAGCACGGCCCGGCAAAGCGCGGCCGAAGCCCTTGCCGCGGTCCAAGGCAAGCCCTTGGCCGCATTGGCCTTCGATTGCGCGGGCCGGCGCAGCAAGCTGAAGAAGATCGAAGAGGAGCTGGCCGCCATGCAACGGGCGATCGGCAAGGACTTGCCCCTGTTCGGCTGCTATTGCGCCGGCGAGATGGGCCCGGTCGACTTGCCCGAGCAGAAACCCAACGCCCGGTGCGGCGGGGCCGGCTGGCACGTGATGTTCACGATCCTCGCCGCCCCCTAGCCCCCGCGCTCCGCACCGGCACTATTCGATGACCGCCAGCGCCGTGGCGATCTTGCCCAATGGCGCGCTGACCTGAATGCCGGCCACGCGGTCGCGGATCCGGGCGACGGATTCGCGCGCGATCTCGATGCCCGCCTTGAGCTGATCCTCGCGGCCGGAAAAGGCGGCCATGCGCTCCATGATGGCGTCGGGTATGGTAACGCCGGGCACCTCGTTCTTCATGAACAAGGCGTTCCGGTAGCTCGCCAGCGGCCATACGCCGGCGACGATGGGTACGCCGTACGCCTGGACCCGGTCCAGGAATCGCAGCAGGGCCTCGGGGTCGAAGACCGGCTGGGTGATGGCGAACTCGGCGCCCGCCGCGACCTTCTGCCGGAAGCGGTCGACTTCGCGGTCCTGGTCGAGTGCGGTCGGGTCGAGACCCACGCCAATCGCCGCGGCCGTGGGCGGCTCGATCGACTGTCCGCCCAGGTCGATCCCGCGGTTCAACCGCCGCTGGACGGCCACCATGCCGATCGAGTCGGTATCGAATACGCCGGTCGCCCCTGGGTAATTGCCCAGTTTGGGCGGGTCGCCGGTGATGAACAGGATGTTCCGGATTTCGCACGCCGCGCAGGCCAACAGATCGGCCTGCATCCCAATCAGGTTGCGGTCCCGGCAGCAGAAATGGAGGATCGCCTCGATGTGCGCGTCTTGTTGGATCCGCTGGGCGGTCACCAGGGGCGAGATGCGGGCGCTGGCCCGCGGACCGTCGGGCACGTTGACCGCGTCGACCCCGTGACGCCGCAACAGCTTGCTCTTGGCCACCGTGTCGCTGAGGTCGTAGCCGCGCGGCGGCACCAACTCCACGGTGGTCACCCATTGTCCGTGCGCCAGCTTCCACCCCAGGCGCGACTTCTCGGCCAGGGGGACCGGCGGTTTTTCGGCGACGGCCTCGGCCGGGGCAAGGACGACCCGCCCGACTCGCGCCCGCTCCAGCGGCTTGATGGCCTTGGCCACCTCGGCGATGTGCTCGGGCGTCGTGCCGCAACATCCGCCCACCCCGCTCGCGCCCAGGCTGACATACCGTTTGGCGTATTCGGTAAGGTACTCGGGCGAACAGAAGTAGATGCGGCGATGGTCCACCTCCTTCGGCACCCCGGCATTGGGCTGCACGATCAGGTGTTCGGTCATGCGCACGGCCGTCTCGACGGCCCCGAGCAGCCCGTCGGGACCTGCCCCGCAGTTGAGTCCCCAGGCTACCGGCGCGGGGCAGCCCTCGGGCAAGGGGGCCATCATTCGCGCCACCGTCTCGCCCGAGACCGTCTCGTCGTGCGCAACCACGGCGAACGACAGCACGTAGGGCGTCTGAGGCAATCGCCGCATGGCTAGCGCGCAGTGTTCGAGGGCCTTGCGTGTGGGCTGGGTCTCGAAGAGGATGAAGTCCGCGCCGCCCTCCAAGAGGGCCTCGATCTGTTCCAGCAGGATGCCTTCGATCTGCTCCTCGTAGGGTGGCTGCATCGGCACCGGCCCGATCGAGCCGGCGACGAAGACCGGCCGGCTCGCGGCATCGGCCACGGATCGGGCGATTTGAGCGCCGGCGCGATGAATCTCCCGAAGCCGCTCGGCCAGCCCGAACCGTGCCAGCAAGACCCGGTTCGCGCCGAACGTGTTCGTCGTCAGCACGTCCGCGCCGGCGTTACAGTACTCGGTATGGATTTGCCGGATCAGGTTGGGATCCGACA
>JANLFZ010000597.1 GCA_024653385.1 Thermoguttaceae bacterium
CTCCAGTGGCCGGCAGGCGCTTCCGCCCAGCAAGCCGAGCGCGCCCTCCGGCGAACCCCCGTTGACGGTTCGCCAGCTTCCGCCGGCGCCGAAGCGCCTGCCGGCCACTGGAGTTCCGGGGCCTGACCGGGGCGGCGCCGCCGAGGCGGGCGAGGCGCCGATGCCCCCGCCGACCTCCGTGGACCCGGCCGCCAAGGGCCAGCGCGGGAGCCGTGGCGCGGTATCGCCGCTCCCCGATGCCCCGATGCCGCCCGACTCTCGACCCGTGCCGCTTCCCCCGGTATCCAAACCGTCGGTCAAGCCGATCCCTCCGGTAGTGCCGTAAGCGTTAGCCTCCCGCAATGCCGCGCGGTATATTGATGATTTCCGTCATCGTCCCCGCGGCTTGCTGGATGCAGCTATGGAATCACCGCACCACATCGCGCTGCGCGGCGTCGAGGTGCACAACCTGAAGGGGATCGACCTCGACATTCCGCACGGCAAGCTCGTCGTGCTCTGCGGAGTCAGTGGCAGCGGCAAGAGCAGTCTGGCCCTCGACACGCTCTATGCCGAGGGGCAGCGGCGCTACATCGAGAGTTTCTCCGCGTACACGCGGCAGTTTCTCCAGCGCTTGGAGCGGCCCGACGCGGACCGCATCGATGGGATTCCCCCGGCCATCGCGGTGACCAGCCGCAACGGGCACCGATCGAGCCGTTCGACGGTGGGCACGGCCACCGAGACGAACGACTACCTGCGCTTGTTGTTCGCCAGGATCGGAGAGGTGTATTGCGTGCGATGCGGGCAGCCGGTCCGGCGCGACACGGCCCAGAACTCCGCCGAGACGCTTTGCGCGTTGCCGCAGGGTACCCGATACCTGATCGCGTTCGGCCTCGAACCGTCGGACGACGAGGAGCCGGGGCGGCTGGTTGCGGCGCTTCGGGAAGAGGGGTTCATCCGGGTCATCGTCGGCGATCGCCTGGTGCATCTCGGCGAAACGCCGGAGGCCGGCGCCCTGGTGGCAAACGCCGCGACGTGCGAGGTGGTCGTGGATCGCCTCGCGGCCGGCGCGGCGGCGGAGGACCGGGTTCGCGACTCGCTCGAAATCGCGTTCACTCGCGGCAAAGGCCGTTGTGTGGTGTTCGTCGAGGAATCGGGGCTGCCGGGCGGGGAGCCCCCGATGGCCCCCGGCCTGCCCCGCGGCAACCCTTGTCTCTTGGACGGCCGGCCGTGGCGGCGGATCGTCTTCAGCACCCAGTTGGCTTGCGGCGACTGCGGCCTGGAATACCCCGTGCCCGAGCCACGCCTCTACAGCTTCAACAGCCCGCTGGGGGCCTGTCCGAAGTGCGAGGGGTTCGGCAACATCATCGACCTGGACATGGATCTGATCGTTCCCGACCGGCGCAAGTCGATCCAGGAAGGAGCGATCGCCCCGTGGAACAGCCCCGCCTATGCCCACGAACTGGAAGAGCTGCTCGCGCTGGCGCCCGACTACGGCATTCCGGTCGATGTGCCTTTTTCGCGGCTGGAGCCGGAGCACCTCGAACGGATCCAGAACGGCGTGCCGGAACGGAACTTCGGCGGGTTGCGGGGGTTCTTCGCGTGGCTCGAACGGCGGAAGTACAAGATGCACATCCGGGTGTTCTTGAGCCGCTGGCGCAGCTACCGGCCCTGTCCGGCTTGCGGGGGCACGCGCCTGCGGCCCGAGGCCCTGGCGACGCGTTTGGGCGGCAAGAACTTTGCCGAGATCGTGTCGATGAAGGTTCGGGACGCCGCCGCGTTCTTCGCCGATCTGGCGCTTAGCCCGTGGCAGCGCCAGGTCGGCCGGATGGCCCTCGATCAGGTGCGCGCCCGCCTGGGGTTTCTCGACGCGGTGGGGCTCGGCTACCTGACGCTCGACCGCACGCTGCGGACCCTCAGCGGCGGCGAGTTGCGCCGCGTGGCCCTCACGTCGGCCTTGGGATCCAGCCTCGTCAACATGCTGTACGTGCTCGACGAACCCTCGATCGGATTGCATCCCCGCGACATCAACCGGCTGATCGGCGCGATTCTCGGGCTGCGGGACCGCGGGAACACGGTGGTCGTGGTCGAGCACGAAGAAGCGATCATCCGCGCCGCCGATCAGGTCATCGAGATCGGGCCCGGGGCGGGCGAGCGCGGCGGGCGCTTGGTGTTCCAGGGCACGCCCCAGGAGATGCTCCGGGCCCCCGAAAGCCTCACGGGCGACTACCTGGCCGGACGCCGCGGCATCGCCACCTCCGGCCGGCGCCGCACCCCCGAACACGGCTGGATCCGCCTCTCCGGCGCGCGCGGCAACAACCTCCGGAACCTCACCGTCGAGTTTCCCTTGGGGGTCCTCTGCGTCGTGACCGGCGTGAGCGGATCGGGTAAGAGCACGCTCGTGCAGGATACCCTCTATCCCGCCCTCTGCCGACGGCTTCACAAAGAGGCCCCCAAACCCTACGACTTCGACGACATCTACGGCGACGGGCAGATCGACGACCTGGTGCTGGTCGACCAGAGCCCGATCGGCCGCTCCCCCCGCTCGAACCCCGTGACTTATCTCAAGGCATTCGACGAGATTCGCGCGGTCTTCGCCGAGACCCCGGAAGCCCGCACCCGGGGCTACACCGCAAGCCACTTCAGCTTCAATGCCGACGAAGGCCGGTGCGGCGCGTGCCAGGGCGAGGGGCATCTCGAGATCGACATGCAGTTCCTCGCCGACGTCTACATGCGGTGCAGCCGCTGCAACGGCAGACGCTACCGCGACGAGATCCTCGAGGTCACCTACCGCGGCCGGAACATCGCCGAAGTCCTCGAAATGACCGTGCGCGAGGCCTTTACCTTCTTCCGCGGAAGACCCAAGGTCCAAGCCCGGTTGAAACGCCTGATCGACGTCGGATTGGACTACGTGCGTCTCGGCCAGCCGGCCAACACGCTTTCCGGCGGCGAGGCCCAGCGGCTGAAGCTGGCGGGCTACATGTCGGCCGCCAAGCGGGGCCGGTGCCTCTTCCTCTTGGACGAGCCGACCACCGGGTTGCACTTCTCCGACATCGTGCAACTGTTGGATTGCTTCGATGCCCTGCTGGCCGTGGGCCACTCGCTGATCGTCGTCGAGCACAACCTCCAGATGATCAAGGCGGCCGACTATGTGATCGACCTCGGCCCGGGCGCGGCCGACGAGGGCGGCCGGATCGTGGTCCAAGGCACACCCGAAATGGTCGCCAACCACCCCACGTCGATCACCGGGCAATACCTCCGCGAGGTCTTCTCGCGCGATGCCTCCCCAACCCGGTAAGGGCCTGTAAAACAATAAGTTGGGCAATCTTATGGAACCCAAG
>JANLFZ010000598.1:0-1689 GCA_024653385.1 Thermoguttaceae bacterium
GGGAGAGGGGAGGTGACGAGCAGCCCCGCAGCCGCGAGCGGGAGAGGGGAGGTGACGAGCAGCCCCGCAGCCGCGAGCGGGAGAGGGGAGTTGAGGCCCGCTTTGTCCGCATTCAGTTACCCACTCCCACGACGGTGTTCCTCCACTTCGATGACGTCGAGATCTACGGCCCAGCGGAACCTGGGAAGAACCTCGCGCTGAATCAGCCTGCCGAGCAGAGCAGCCGCAGTCCTTGGTCTCGGGGCGGCCCGCTTTGCACGGTGGGCAACGTGAAACTCGGGCTGGCGAAGAGTGGGGCCGAGGTCGTGGTGACAGCCAACGGGGTGGCGCTGCCGGCCGAACAGGCCCGGATTCACCGCGCGGCGGGCCAGACCACGGTCGAGATCGCGCTGCCCGTTCGCGAGATGCTCCGCGGTTTTCCGAACGAGTTCACCGCCTATCACAGCCGGCCGACGCCGTTGGCCGGCGACCGGCCGTGGAAGCTCGTTTGGCCCGAGTCGCCCAAGCTCGGGTTTGGCAAGAACCGGCTCGCGTTGGAATTGCGGGCCGATGGGCCGCTGCCGGCGGGTTTCGAGCTGACGGTCGAGACGGCGGTGTTTACTCCGCGGCGGGCGGAGCGGCAGGTCGTGGTTCGGCGCACGCTCGAGACGGCGGGGCCGGTGCCGGTGGAGTTCACGATCAATCACGAGGGGGCGGCGGCCGTGGTGGCGACGGTGCGCGCGGGTGAGAGCGAGTTCCGCGAGGGCCGGGCGTTCTTCGTCCCGCCGGTCGTGGAGACACTCGATCGGGCGGCGATCCTCGGGGCAGCGTCCGAGGTGAGGGATCTGCGCGCTAAGGCCGAAGCGCTTGCCGCGGATCCCGACGCCCGGGCTGCGCTCTACCGCGACGCCCGCTGGGCAGCCCGCCGCGCCGCGTTTGCCCATCCCGCCATGCGATTCGAGCAACTTCTGTTCGTCAAGCGGTTCACGCAACAGTCGTATCCCGACGTGTGCCTGAACCACATGCCCTGGGTCTCGCGTCCCGGCGGCGATCTGTGCGTGCTCACGTTGGCCGGTCCCGAGGCCGAGGGACAAGTGCGGAACATTATCAACGGCCGGCTTGGTCCGGGGCACGTGCATGGCATGGACCTATGGTGGGACGCCACGCGCGTGGTGTTCGGCTACGCCAAGGCCAAGAGCAACGAGCCGCCGGCCGGCTGGCTCGACCGGTCGCAGAGTTTCCGGCTCCGGTTGCAGGAAGAGCCGACGCACATCTTCGAGATCGGCATCGACGGGAAGGGGTTACGGCAGCTTACCTCGGGCGAGTGGAGCGACCTGGACCCCACGTACCTCGCCAACGGCGACATCTGCTTCGTCTCGGAGCGTTGCGGCTACTCGCTTCAGTGCAACGAGTACGACAAGGACGAGACCTCGACGAACCTCTACGTGATGCGTCCCGACGGGAGCAACATCCGGCGGCTCAGCGTCACCAAGGACGGCGACTACCTGCCCCACGCCCTGGCCGACGGCACGATCGGCTACACCCGCTGGGAGTACCAGGAGCGAAGCTGGGCGAACATCCAGTCGCTGTGGACGATCCGGCCGGACGGCACGGGCGCCGACGCGCTGTTCAAGCAGCACTTCAACGACCCCTGGGCGGTGGAAGACTGCCGGTCGATCCCGGGGAGCAACCGGCTGGTGGGCGTGGCGA
>JANLFZ010000598.1:1699-3315 GCA_024653385.1 Thermoguttaceae bacterium
TCACCACACGCTGCCGGCCGGTCCGGTGATCCTCATCAACCCGCGCGACGGCATGAACAGCCCGCGGGGGATTCGCATCGTCACGCCCGGCGTGCTTCCGCCCGAGGGGGGCATGACCGGGACGGCGGTCCCGGAAGGCGGGGTGTTGGGAACCGGCGGGTACTACATGCAGCCCTGGCCGTTGTCGGAGACGCATTTTCTCGTGTCCTCGACGTACAACGGCGAGTACCGCGTGGCGGGCGAGACCGACGAGAAGGGCTACGCGCTGTACCTGATCGACGTGTACGGCACCAAGGAACTGATCTACCGCGACCCGAACATCTCGTGTTCGTCGCCGATTCCGCTGCGTCCCCGGCCGCGCCCGCCGATCCTGCCCGACACCACCAATCCGAACGTGCCTTACGCGGTGTTGTCGGTATCGAACGTGGGCAAGGGCATGCCGGGGGTCGATCCGAAGCGGGTGAAATACCTTCGCATCGCGCACGGCATCGCCTGGCCGTACTGCAACCAGTACGGCGGCCAGCGGTACGAGCCCGACGTGAAGTCGGTGATGATCAACTGGAACCCGGTCCGGGTGCTGGGCGACGTGCCGGTCGAGCCCGACGGGAGCGTGAACTTCCGCGTGCCGGCCGATACGCCCGTGTACTTCCAGGCCCTTGACGAGAACCGCATGGAGCTGCGTCGCATGCGGTCGTTCATCAGTTTCCAGCCGGGCGAAGTGCGTGGGTGCGTGGGCTGCCACGAGACGCGGGAGGAGGCCGGCGCGGTGGCCGCCGTGCCGATGGCCTCGGCCAAGGAGCCGCTGGATCCTGTGCCGCCGCCGTGGGGCGACCGGCCGATCAGTTTCCTTCGCGACGTGCAGCCGGTCTTCGACCGCCACTGCGTGGGCTGCCACGGGGGATTGAAACCGGCCGCGGGCCTGGATTTCTCCGGCGGCTTGACCGCCCGGCACAACCGGGCCTACGACACGATCCTCGAGCACAAGCTGATCGCCCGGTCGAACGTCGGCGAGGACGCCCGGATCACCATGCCCCTGGAGTTCGGCTCGCACAAGAGCCGGCTGGTCGAAGTGCTGCGCACCGGGGTGTGCAGCAAGCGGGCCAAGCTGACCGACGAGGACTGGTATCGGCTGTTGACCTGGATCGACGCGAATGGGCCGTACCACGATGGCTTCCTCAACAAGCGCCTGCCGAACCCACCCTACGACCTGGCCAACGACGCCGAGTTGGCGACGAAGCTCGCGGCGGTCCACGCCCGGCGCTGCGCGGGGTGCCACTCGGCGGGCGAGGTGACGCGGCTCGATTGGATCGACCTGCGCCGGCCGCAGGAAAGCCGCTTCCTCGTCGCGCCCTTGGCCAAGGAGGCCAAGGGTTTGGGCAAGTGCAAAGATGCGGTGTACCGCGACCAGAGCGATCCCGATTACCAGGCCGCGCGCCAAGCGGTGGAAAACGCGGTGCGCAAGGCGTGGGAGCTGCCGCGGCGGGACCTGAAGGCCCTGGTGACCCGCCCGGCACAGGGCATCACGTCGCGGCTCGGTGGCACGGGGGTGACGCCCTGAACGGGCGGGTGGCACTGCTGGCTTGTCCAGCAGTGCCCGTCCGCGGCCGGCTAGTCCG
>JANLFZ010000058.1:0-4871 GCA_024653385.1 Thermoguttaceae bacterium
CGTGGGTGCAGAGCACTCACCCTACGGGACTATGTTATGCCTGGGCCTGGGAAGCCCGAGCAGCCGACCCTCCGCGGCCGATTGGGCAACCACCGTGACCAGCCGGTCGAGGTGCTCGGGGCCGCCGGGAAACTCGACCGTTACATAGCGATCCGCGGTGCCCGCGAGGATGCCCTGCTTGCGCGGGTGGCACGACTCGACCATCACCTGGATTTCCATGCCGCAGAGGCTTTCGGCGTAGCGCTGCGCGAGCCGGCGGCCGATGGCCGCCAGCCGCGTTGCCCGGTCGCGTTTCACCTCGGGCGGCAACTGATCCGGCATCCGGGCCGCCGGCGTGCCTTCCCGCGCACTGAAACGGAACACGTGGACCCTCGAGAAGCCGACCGTCTCGACGGCACGGCACGTCGCCTCGAAATCGGCGTCGGTCTCGCCGGGAAACCCGACGATCACGTCGGTCGTCAGGGACGGCCGGTCGAGACGCTCGCGCATGGCCAGGCATTGCTCGATGAACTGTGCCGCCGAAGCGCGACGCCGCATGCGACGCAGCACCCGATCGGCCCCGCTCTGCATGGGCAGGTGGAGGTGTGGACAGAGCCGGCGGGGATGGGAAGCCAACAAGTCGAGCAACTCCGGCGTGGCCTCGGCGGCCTCGAGGCTCGACAGCCGCACTCGGAACTCGCCCTCGATCGAGAGGATCCGCTCCACCAGCCCGGCCAGGCGGGTCCCCGGCCGGTTCGCCGCGCCGATGCCGGGCTCGACGCCGTAGTGCCCCAGGTGAATCCCCGAGAGCACGATCTCGAGGTGCCCATGCTCGACCAGGCGGCGGACCTCGGCCAGCACGTCGTCGACGGGCCGGCTCCAAAGCGCGGGCCGCACCGTGGGGACAACGCAATAGCTGCACTCCATGGTGCAGCCATCCTGCACCTTGACCAGAGCCCGGTGCAGCCTTCCGAACGACGCAATCCCGGCCGGCGCCTGCGCCAGACCGAATCGCGCGAACAGCCGCGGGATCTGGCGCTTATCGGTCAGCACCTCGACCACGCCCGGCAAGGCCGCCACCTCGCGCGGCGCCCGGGTTGCGTAACAGCCCATCACGACGATCTCGGCGTGGGGGTTTTCGCGAGCGAGTTGGCGGATCAGTTTGCGGCACTTGTAGTCGCTCTCGAGCGTGACCGTACACGTGTTGACCACGCACAGATCGGCCGGTTCGCCGGCTTGGGCCTCGCGAAAGCCCGCTCGCACGAGCCCCTGGCGCACGTATTCGGTCTCGTACTGGTTGACCTTGCACCCGAGGGTTCGAACGCGCAGGGTGGGCATGGCAGGACGTCGGCGAGGTAACAACCGTGGCACGCTGGCCCCGGTTTATGATACCGCGCCGATCGACCCGAACACCCTGCCCGACGGGGGTCAGAACGTCACGATCAGGTCCATCGCCGTGGTGAACTGGTCGCGAGAGGTTCCGTCGTCGAACGGGAACTGGCCGGCGAGGTTCCGGGTGCCGTCGTACCAGTCCCAGCGGACCTCGGGGCGGAAGACCACATTGGGATGGGGCCGCCAGTTCAGTCCCAGGCTCATGTTGAAGAAGTCGCCCGCAAAGCCGGGCAGGCCCAGCCAGCCCTTGTCGGTGCCCAGCAGGTTGCCGATCCCGGCGATCCGCGAGCCATCGTCATCGCGCATCCACTCGAAGCGGGCACCAAGGGACCAGCGGTCGTTGAGCTTGTAGATGAGCCATTGGGCCAGGCCGTACCACTCGGCATCGTGGCCTGGGTCGCGAATCGCGCCGTTGTCCTCCACGCCCAAGGTGTGCTGCAAGGCGTAGAGGGTCTTGTCGGTGAGCTGGTGCGAGAAGACCAAGAAGTAGCTTGTGCGGTTGTGCTCGCCCGCCGGGTCCTGGGCGCCGCTATCGACCATCATCGAGAGGGTCGTGCGCTTGCTGTCGCTGGTCCACTTCACGCCGCCCAGATAGTCCAGGTCGTGGTTGACGTCCTCGAACATGAACGGGCCGCGGTGGAAGCCGTTGAGCAGGTTCCAGTTGTCGTTGAGCTTGTAGTCGGTCATGAGGCCGGTCACGAGGCATGGATCGAAGTAGCCGGCCATCGCGAAACTGTGCGAGTAGAAGAAGTTCGCGGGCGAGGGCACCACCTCGTACGTGGTGAACGTGGCGTAGTGCCCCAGTTTCACCGTCAGATCGTTGAACGCCACCTCGAGGTAGGCTTGGGGAAACACCCAGCCGTAGAAGTTGTCGTTGCCGTTGATCTTGTCTTCCAGGCCGTAGTTCTGGCCGAATCGCCAATCGGTGCCCCAAACCACGTCGATCCGTCCCCCCACGTCCCAGCCGCAGCCGTCGGTCTTCGTGGGACGCACGAAGTAGAGCCACGCCTGATTGAGCTGGTACTGGCCGGCCAGATCGTTCGTGCAGATGGGTCCGTTGAAGCCGTCGGTCGGATTATCGGGATTGAACGTGATGCCCTGTTGGATCCACCCTCCCATGTCGATCTTCAGTCGCTGGAACACGGTGGGCTGGGGCAGCTTCCATGGCTTCGGGCCGTCGTCGCCCGAGGGAATCGACTCGGCCAGATCGGCCGCCTCGATGGGCTCGGCCTGCGCGACCGGGGCCGGCGACGAGACCTTCGAGGGCGTCGGAGGCGTGGCAGGCACGGGCGCGTAGGCCGGATCGGCCGCCACGGAGAATCCCGGCAGACCCAGATCCGGCGCCTCCGCGGACTGAGCCGGCCTTGTCAACACGATCGACCAGGCCACCAGGGCAACACCGACGGTCAAGTGCGCGAGTTTCATGGCGATGTTCCCGCTCCAGCGTGAGTGCGCACGCTCGGACGATCCAACGATCGTCGCCGGAACGATCCCCAGGAACGTGCGCATGATCGTACAGTCGCCCCAAGGGTTCTCATCGGAATCCGCCCACCCGCAATTGAGTGCCGGGGCTGCCAAACGGGAGATTTCGCGGGCACGAGCAAGACCGGGCGTGAAGAAACGAAGCCTGGCGAGACTTTGCGGGCCATCCGAGGCCGACGCCGCCTTTTCCACCGACCCGCACCGCCGGACTGGACCGCCAGCAGCGTTTGTGGCAATCTGGTGCCCAGCCCCCTGTGCGGGCGCCGGCCAGCCGGATCGGGTTGCCCCTATCCAGCAACCGTTTTCGGGGACTGTCTCGCTTTTCGCGGCGAAGGAGCGCGAGAACGGGACGGTCCCCATCGGGTGCGTCGTGAAACGGAGGGACCGTCATGAGTCGAGTCAAGAAATCTCGCCCTTGGCAAGGGGCAACCGCAGCGCCCCCGTACAAGCCCGCGTTGTCGCGCCGGCGCCTGCTGGCAGCCTTGGCGGTTTCGGCGGCTTCGGCCGGCCGGCTGCCGGCATCCGAGCCGCGGCGTAAAGAGCACGAGTTCTTTTTCCTCACCCGGGGAATCGTCCTGGTGGTGCAGGATTTGCGGACGCTCGATTGGCCGCGCCGTGCGGCGCGGGCGGGGCTGACGACCATCGCCACCCACATCTTTCCTCACGAGGTCGCCTCGTTCCTCAAGACGGACGCAGGCCACGCCTTTCTGGAAGGCTGCCGGACGGAGGGCCTCCACGTCGAGCACGAGTTGCACGCGATGAGCGATCTGTTGCCGCGGCCGCTGTTCGACAAGGACCCCACGATGTTCCCCATGAACGACCAGGGCCAACGGGTGCGGGCCTTCAACCTCTGTGTCCACTCGAAAAACGCCCTCGACATCGCTTGCGAGAACGCGGTCCAGTATGCGAGGCAGTTGCGTCCGACCACGGGAAGGTACTTCTACTGGATCGACGACGGCCAGCCGATGTGCCGCTGTCCCAAGTGCCGGGAATACTCGGACAGCGACCAGGCGCTGCTCTTGGAGAACCGCCTGCTCGACGCGCTGCGCCGCGATGATCCGCGCGCGACGCTGGCCCACCTGGCCTACGCCCGGACCCTCCGGCCGCCCTCGCAGATCAAACCCGACCCCGGCATCTTCCTGGAATTCGCGCCCATCACGCGGCGGTACGACCGGCCGCTGGGCGATCGGGAAGTGCGTCCGGGCAATGGTCCCAGCCACGGCGAGTTGCTCGACTTGCTCGATGCGAACCTGGCCGTCTTCGGCCGCCAGGGCGCCCAGGTGCTCGAATACTGGCTCGACCTGTCGCGGTTCTCGGGCTGGCGGCGCGAAAAGGTTCAAAAGCTCCCCTGGAACCGGGAGGTCTTCCTGGCCGACCTGCGGACCTACGCCCAGCGCGGCATCCGCCACGCGACGACCTTCGGGGCTTGGCTTGATGGCGACTATGTCAAGCGATTTGGCGAACCGCCCATCGACGAATACGCCGCCGGGCTGCGCCGCTGGAAAGCCACCGGCCAAGGGGGCCACCAAGGCATCGAGGCCCCGGGGTAACCGCTGGTGGCGACGGGGCGCGGCGGGCCGACAGCGGTTATGGCCGACCGCACAGCCCCCTTGCAGCGACGGGGCGTTTCGGCGATCCTGAGCAAACAGCAACGAGCCAGGAGCAACCGTTTTCGAGCGGTGAGGTGCTTCATGCGGCCGGTGGCGCGCGAACTGCTTGCGGAATTCCTGGGGACCTTCGTGTTGATCGTCTTCGGCTGCGCCTCCGTGGCCCAGGTCTTGCTCAGCCGGCACACAAGCGGCGAGTACCTGTCGATCAATCTGGGGTGGGCCCTGGGAGTCACGCTGGGCGTCTACGTGGCTGGGGGAGTCTCCGGGGGGCACCTCAATCCCGCCGTGACGGTCGCCCTGGCCGTGCTCCGCCGTTTTTCCTGGGGCAAGGTCGTGCCGTACTGTCTCGCGCAACTGGTGGGGGCCTTCGCGGCCTCGGCGGTGGTGTATGCCGCCTACTTCGACGCC
>JANLFZ010000058.1:4881-10098 GCA_024653385.1 Thermoguttaceae bacterium
TTCGACGCCCTCAACGAGTTCGACGGGGGTGTGCGCCAAGTGCTCGGCCCGCAGGGCACAGCCGCAATCTGGGCCACCTACCCGCAGCCGTTCCTTGCGCCGCTGCCTGGTGGTGTGGTCGATCAGGTCGTGGGCACCGCGCTCTTGGTGTTGTGCGTGTTCGCGCTTTCCGACAAACGGAACCTCGCCCCGGCCGCTAACCTGGCGCCGCTGTTGATTGGGGGCGTTGTGCTGGCAATCGGCATGACCTTCGGGTACAACTCGGGATACGCCATCAACCCCGCCCGCGACTTCGCCCCTCGGCTCTTCACCTACGTGGCTGGCTGGGGGACGGAGGTTTTCCGCGCTGGCGGGTCGTGGTGGTGGGTGCCGATCGTCGGTCCGCTGGTCGGCGGTGTCCTGGGCGGCTGGATTTATGACGTGCTGATTGCGCGACGCCATCCGCCGGAATTGTAAGCTGCCATTCTCGCTGAAGGAGCCGATACGATGCGCTATCTGCGTGGAACCAACGCCCGTGCAGTGAGCCGCCGACGTTTCCTGCGTCAGGCCGCGGTCTTGGCCGGCGCGGCCGGCGTGCCTGCCGTCATCCCCTCGTCGGCCTTGGGGCTTGCCGGCGCGGCGGCGCCGTCGAACCGGGTCGTGTTGGGGTGCGTGGGCATGGGAATCCAGGGGATGGGCAACATGCGGACCTTCCGCGGCAACACCGACGTGCAGGTCGTGGCCGTGTGCGATGTCCACGAGAAGCAGCGTGCCGCGGCGAAAGCCTCGGTCGACGAGTACTACGACAACCGCGACTGCGCCGCCTACAAGGACTTTCGGGAGCTGATCGGGCGCAAGGACCTCGACGCCGTGCAGATCACCACGCCCGACCATTGGCATCCGCTGGTGGCCCTCGAGGCGACCCGGCAGCGCAAGCACATGTACTGCGAGAAGCCGGTCGGCTGGAGTTTCCGCGCGGCCCAGGCGCTGCGCAAGGCCGTGCTCGACAGCGGCGTGGTGTTCCAGTTCGGCACGCAACAGCGCTCGGGGGGCAAGTTCCGCTTCGCCTGCGAGTTGGTCCGCAGCGGCAAGATCGGCCAGTTGAAATCGATCCTCGTGGGCGTGCCCGGCAGTTGGACGTGCCCCAAGCAGCCCACCGAACCGGTCCCCAAGGAACTCGACTACGACCTCTGGCTCGGCCCGGCGCCCGAGGCTCCCTACTGCTACCAGCGGTGCCGGCCCTGGACCGAAAAGGAGGGCTGGAGCGTCTGGTACTCGATCTCCGACTACTGCATGGGCATGATCGGCAACTGGGGAGTCCACCACCTCGACATCGCGCAGTGGGGCAACGGCACCGAGTTGAGCGGGCCGGTCGAGGTCGAGGGGACGGGCGTTTTTCCGAAGGACATGCTCACCGACGCCGCCACAAGCTGGCAGGTCGAGAATCGCTACGCCAACGGCGTGGTGCTTACCCACATGGACGACGCCACGGCCAAGAAGCACCCGCTCCAGGCCCCCGGCTACGGCCACGGCGTGCTCTTCATCGGGGCCGAGGGTTGGGTCCACGTCGACCGGAGCGTGCTCGATGCCCAGCCGAAGTCGCTCTTGAAGCTGAAGCTCGGCCCGAACGATGTCCACCTGTTCCAGAGCGACAACCACCACGTCAACTTCATCGACGCGATCAAGGGCCGAACGAAACCGGCGGCCCCGATCGACATCGCCGTGCGAACCGACGCCCTGTGCCACCTCCAGCAGATCGCCATCAAATTGCGCCGCAAGCTCCGCTGGGACCCGGCCCAAGAGTCGTTCGTCGGCGACGATGAGGCCAATCGCATGCTCGATCGGCCCATGCGGGCGCCGTGGAAGCTGTGAGCGCATCGGCCATGTGCGAAAACCCAGGCAATCCGTTCGCCCGGCTCAAGGCCCTCGATCTCGACGATCCGGCCGTGGTCGCCGCGCGGCAAAGGATGCCGGTGGGCAAGATCGGCGGTCTTGCGGTCAGCCGCCTGATCAGCGGCAGCAATCTGATCAGCATGAACATGCACGCCCGCGACCTGGCGTACATGCGCGATCTGGCCGCCCACTACAACACCCAGGAGCGGGTCTTCGCCACGCTCAAATTGTGCGAGGCCGTGGGCATCAACACGATCGTCTTGAAGAGCCACAATTTCGCGCGGTTCAACCTGTCGCGGTACTGGAAGGAGTGGGGCGGCCGGATGCAGTGGATTGCCGACGTGATCACCACCGACCTCGCCCAGTTCGAGCGCCTGTTGGTCGAGCATCTCGAGCTGGGCGCGGCGGCGGCCTACGTGTGGGGCGGGGCGGCCGACACCTGGTGGCACCAGAAGCAGCCCGACAAGATCGTCAAGGCCCTGGAGATCATCCGGCGCTACGAGGTGCCCGCGGGCGTGGCTGCCCACCGGTTGGAGCCCATCGCCTTCTGCGAGAAGGAGAAGCTCGCGCCCGACTTCTACCTGAAGACGCTGCACCACGACCGCTACTGGTCGGCGCATCCCAAGGAGAACCGTCGTTACATGGAGATGTACGAGAAGGAATCCGAGGACCACGCCTTCTACCACGACAACATGTTCTGCCACGACCACGAGGCGACCATCGCCCTGATGCAGCAGGTGAAGGTCCCCTGGATCGCGTTCAAGGTGCTGGCCGCCGGGGCGATTCCGCCGGCCGAGGGTTTTCGAGACGCGTTCCAGGGCGGTGCCGATTTCCTGTGCGTGGGCATGTTCGATTTCCAGGTGGAGGCCGACGCCGCTCTCGCTCGAACGGCCGTGGCCGAGGCCCGAACACGTAAACGTCCCTGGTCCTGATTCACCTCGAAGGCCGAACAACGGAGGACTCTCGATGTCCCGCTGAGCGTCGTCTTGTGCATGGTGGCCGGCTTGCTCTCGTTTGGCGTGCGTGCGTCGGCCGCGGAGAAGGAGCAGGCGGGCCGATTCAACGTTCTGATGATTGCCGTCGACGACCTCCGTCCCGAGGCCGGTTGCTACGGCAACCCGGTGATCAAGACACCGCACCTGGACGCCTTGGCCCAGCGCGGCACGACCTTCTTGCGTGCGTACTGCCAGCAGGCGGTGTGCAGCCCCTCGCGGACCTCCCTGTTGACGGGGCTTCGTCCCGACACGACCAAGGTCTACGACCTCCAGACCCACTTCCGGCTCAACCTGCCCGACGTCGTCACGTTGCCGCAGCACTTCAAGGAGTGCGGCTACCATACCGTGGGTCTGAGCAAGATCTACCACGGCGGGCCGGCGACCAAGGTGCTAAAGCGCGACGCGAAGACGGGCGTGCCGCTGAAGCTGACCGCGCCACGCTTTCGCGCTCGGGGGCCGGCCTGGGAAGACCCCGACGTGCCCGACAACGCCCTACCCGACGGAAAAACCGCCGATTGTGGTGCAAACACACGAATTTCGAGGTCGCGGTCCGATCGCCGTTGATCCTCACGGTTCCGGGGCAGAAGCGTCCCGGAGTCCGGAGCGACGCCCTCGTCGAGTTCGTCGACATCTATCCCACGCTGTGCGAACTCTGTGGCCTGGCGCCGCCCAAGGGACTTTAGGGAACGAGTCTCGGCCCACTGCTCGACCAGCCCGATCGGCCCTGGAAAACCGCGGCGTTGAGCCAATACCCGCGGGCCAAGGTGATGGGCTATTCGATGAAGACCGACCGGTACCGGTATACCGAATGGCGTCCGCGGGGCGGCGGCGCCCCGGTGGCGGTGGAACTCTACGACCACCGGACCGATCCGCAGGAGAACGTCAACCTGGCGAATTTGCCCGACAAGAAGGCCGTGGTTGCCGAGCTGAGCAAGCAACTCCAGACCGGATGGCGCGGGGCGCTGCCGCGATAACCGCCCCGGGGACCATCCCGATGTTCGCGGCGAGGGAGCGCCAAAATGGGACTTTCCCCTTCGGGCATCGAGGGGGACAGGCAAGTCGTTCGGCCTGCAATGGGCCGAACGCGGTCAGAAGAGTTCCTTGAGCAACCGCACGGCCTCGTCGACCACCCGCTCGCCCGTGCCGGGTTCGGCGTAGCTGTGAAAGCCGGTCCAGACCTGGTAGCCGCCGAGCCGGTGGCCCTCGCGGTCGGGCAGGTAGCCGATCCAGTCGTTCGACAATTCGGCGACGACCGTGTGCCGGAACGGCGAGCGGCGTTTGATCTCCAGGCCGAGCTTGGTGAACAACTCGGCCGGCACGCCCACGAGGGCCACGTCGCCGATGCGCATCGCCTGGAGCCACGTGGTGCGCTGGTGACCTTGGATGGGGGCAAGTTCCTTGCGCATCTGGCGGAAGACCACGGCGACGGATTCGCCCGCGGGCCCGATGCGCTTCGCGCAGTAGCTCGTCACCGCATTCTCTTCGGCAGTTTCGTCAAACGTGCGGACCTTGAAGACAAAGGGCCGCTTGATCGATGCCAACCGGGCGACACGCTGCGGCTGGGCCTGCTCTTTGGCTGCCAGCACCGCCTCTTGGATCCGGTCGAAGGCGTCCTTGGCACTGAGGTTGTAGGCGTGGGTCGAACCGCTGGCTCCTTCGAGGAACGCGACCGTCCCGCCCAGTCGGCTTTCGAGGGCCTGGGCGGCCATGCCGTAAAACGCGGGGGAACGGACGCCGCCCTTGAGCGTGCCGATGCTGTGGGTCGAGTGCCCGAACAAGAGGGCCTGCATGGGCCCCGCCGGGCTGCGGAACACGAACACCGGCAGATCGGGGTCGAACGGCCCGGTGGGCGCCACGGCGTCGTCGCGCGGGCCGACCCAGTAGATCGTATTGTCCTTGAGCAACAGGCGGCTGTTCATGCCCACGGTCTTCTCCTCGCCCAGCTTGAAGGCGAACTCGCTGTCGGCGAGCCGCTTCTGGGCCTCGGCGACGGCTTGGGCAATGCCCTCTTGCAGCCGCTTGCAGAAGACCTCGCAGGGGCCATAGGCGTGGACACGCATCGTGCTCGGCGCATGGTGCGTGTGCGTGGCGTGGACGAGCACGTTGGCCGCCGGGATCTTGCACGACGCTTCGATCCGGGCCACGACCGGGTCGACGAGGTCGCGGCTGAACATCAGCACGTCGCACGAGACGATGGCCAGCGGGGATTCACCCGGGCGCTGGAGGACCACGGCCGTGGCGCGCAGTTGGCCCTCCTGCCCTTGGGCACGGCCCGCGTGGATGCCCCCGGCGATGGGCATCGAGTCGTCGGCCTCCAGGGCGACGGACGCCGCCCCGACCCGCAGCTCCG